>CAUJGH010000241.1 GCA_963169575.1 Myxococcota bacterium
AGTCCCGGCTCGCCGTCGATCTCGGCACCCACGTCCCGCACGGCGCCGTGCGCGCGTACGTGATGGGCGAGCGCGGGGCGAAGAACGAAGCGGCGACGAAGCAGGACATCGAGCAGATGTACGCGATCGTGAAGGAGGGCCTGCTCGCGGGCGCCCTCGGATTCTCGACCTCGCGCACGATGGGCCACCGCGCCCTCGACGGCGAGCCGGTCCCCGGGACCTTCGCCCAGGAGGACGAGCTCTTCGGCATCGGCCGCGCGCTCAAGGACACGGGCCTCGGCGTCTTCGAGCTCGCCAACGCCGGTGCGGCCGGCGACGCGGGCGGCGATGGCGCAGATGCCGCGCTCAAGGAGATCGATTGGATGCAGCGCCTCTCGATCGAGACCGGTCGGCCGGTCTCGTTCACGGTGCTGCAATTCGATTCGCGGCCGAATCAGTGGCGGGAGTTGATGCGGACCTGCGAGCAGAGCGTGAAGCAGGGCGGCAACGTCATCGCGCAGTTCGCCGCGCGGCCCTTCGGCATCCTCGTCGGCCATCAGACGACGGCCAATCCGCTGATGAGCCGGCCCGCCTACGTCGAGATCGCGCACCTTCCGCTGCCCGAACGGGTGAAGCGGCTGCGGGATCCGCAGGTCAAGGCGCGCATCCTCTCGGCCGAGCGGGTCGGCGAGCCCGGCTGGGGCAGCATGCTCGACAATCCGGCGATCTACGCGCGGCTCTTCCCGATGGGCGATCCGCCGGACTACGAGCCGACCGCCGACCAGAGCCTCGCGGCGATCGCGGCGCGCGAGAATCGCACGCCCGAGGAGCTGCTCTACGAGCACATGCTGCGCGACGAGGGCCGCGAGCTGCTGCTGCTGCCGTTCTTCAACTACTCCGACGGCGACCTCGAGCCGTTCCGCGAGATGCTGGACAGCGAGCAGACCGTGCTCTCGCTCGGCGACGGCGGCGCGCATTGCGGCGTCATCTGCGATGCGTCGCTCCAGACGTTCATGCTGACCCATTGGGCGCGCGACCGGAGCCGCGGCCCGAAGATCCGGCTCGAGCATGCCGTCCACCGCATGACGCAGCACACCGCCCGGGTCTACGGGCTGCTCGATCGCGGCGTCGTGGCGCCCGGCTACAAGGCCGATCTGAACGTGATCGACTTCGACCGGCTCACGCTCCACCGGCCGCAGATGGTCTTCGACCTCCCGGGTGGCGCGCGGCGGCTGATCCAGCGGGCGTCCGGCTATGAGAAGAAGATCGTGAGTGGTCAGATCGTCATGGAGCAGGGCGAGCCGACCGGCGCGATGCCGGGCCGTCTGCTGCGCGGCGCCCGGCCGCGGCCGCGCGTCTGAGCTCGGAGCCGTCCGGGGGCGGGCAGGGCTCGGCGGCCTCCGGCTGCCGGGCTCGCCCGGAGGACGCCCGCATTCCCGCAACGGCGCTCCGAGGGTCGCTTTCGGGTTCGGACGGTCTCCGCAGGCGGCAGGAGGCCAGCGTTGTCGGGCCGAAACGGGGCGGGGAGAGCCACTTTCGACCGCGTACGGTTACCTTGGCGCAATGGGTCTTTAATCCCATGATTGACGGTTTGTCCCGTAGGGGTTCCCTGCGGGCTTGAGCGGTGGCATCCTCGGCCGCATTCTCGTTTTCGGCCGAGAAAAATCGCCCTCCGAAGCGGGAGAATGGTCGATTTTTACCAATTGAATTAAGCTGCCAGCCGATCGATTGGGGGCGAATCCGGATCGGGCTCCCGTCCGGGCTATGGCCTGCCCCGGAGCCTCGATGGGGATGAGATGACTTCGAGCCGAGTCGGGATCGGATGCGATCCGGCCGGAAGGTGAACGCGGAAGTGCCGAATTCCAGTACGCAAGCTCTCGAACGCGCCGTCGTCGCCCTGCTGCGACCGCTGGTTCGGCTCGTGCTGAAACGGGGCATGGCCTTCGGACAATTCGCCGAGCTCCTGAAGCGGGCCTATGTCGAGGCGGCCGAGGAGGATTTCACGGTTCCCGGCCGCAAGCTGACGATCTCCCGCGTCGCCGTGCTGACGGGCCTGACGCGCAAGGAAGCCAGTCGGCTGATGCAGGAAGAGCCGGCGGTCAGCGAATCCCAGGCGCGCCGGCGGGTGAATCGCGCGGCGCGGGTCGTCTCGGCCTGGGCCGTCGATGAGAGCTTCCGGGATTCAGAGGGTAATCCGCTCGAGCTGCCGTTCGACGAGCCGAGCGGCGAAGGTCCGAGCTTCTCGCGGCTCGTGGCGCTCCACGGCGCAGACGTCCCGCCCCGGGCGGTCCTCGACGAACTCATGCGGGTCGGCGCCGTCGCCCGCCGCGAAGACGGCCGGATCCATCTCGTCGAACGCGCGTACATTCCGGCCGGCGACGAAGCGGCGAAGCTCGACATTCTCGGAACGGATGCGGCGGATCTGATCGCGTCGATCGAGCACAATCTCGAGCCCGACGTCGCGGAGCGCTATTTCCAGCGCAAGGTCGCCTACGACAATCTACCGGCCGATTATCTTCCCGCGCTCCGGGCGCTGCTCGCCGATCGGGGACAGCAGCTGCTCGAGGCGCTCAACGACGACATGGCGAGACACGATCGCGATCTCGGCGCGGTGACGAGCGATGCGCCACGCCGACGGGCGATGATCGGCATCTATTATTTCGAGGACGAGGTCGATGACGAAGCGTAGTCGGGGCATGGGCGGTGAGGCCTTTCGGTCTTCGGAAGCTGCCGAGGCGACGGGGAAGCCCGGGGCGCGTGGACGCGGTCCGGCATCCTCGTCGCGCGTCGTCCTGCAGCTCGCGTCGCTCGGCGCCGTCCTGCTCGCGGCCCTTTCCCTGGCGTGTGCTGCGTCCGACAGCGGCGGGATGAGCGGAACCGGCATCAGCCAGGGATCGATCAGCTCCTTCGGCAGCATCTTCGTGAACGGCGTCGAATGGGCGCTGGGCAGTGCGAACATCGAGCTCGATGGCGCGCCCGCGAGCGAGGCGGATCTGCGCGTCGGGATGGTCGTCCGTGTCGAGGGAGATCGATCGGAAGATGGTCTCTCCGGAAATGCGCGTCGCGTCGTATTCGACGATTCGATCGAGGGGCCGATCGTCGGCGCGCCGATCGAGACGATTCCGGGGATCGAGAAGAGCTTCGAGGTCCTGGGGACGACCGTCTTCGCGCACGCGACCCAGACGAGCTTCGGGGGCGGGGCGACGCTCGCCGGACTCGCCGCCGACGATCTCGTCGAGGTCAGCGGCTTCGCCGATTCGGCGGGCGCCATTCGCGCGACCCGCATCGAACGCAAGGGGACGTCGACGGGAACCGACCGCGTCGAGCTGCGCGGCGAGGTCGCCGATCTCGTGAAGAACGTCGACGGCAGCGGCGTGTTCGATCTCGGCTCGATCACGATCCACTACGACGACGCGACGCGCTTCGACGACGTCTCCCGGACGAGCCTCGTCGCCGGCGATTTCGTCGAGGTCGAAGGTGTCCTGCGGGTGACCGGGGACGAAGTCGACGCGACGCGGGTCGAGGGTGAGTCGTCGGGCATCGGTTCGGAGGATCGCGACGACGTCGATCTCGAGGGCATCGTCGTGCTCTGCGCCGAGTCGCCGGACTACTGTCTCCTCGGCGTTCCGGTCGACGATTCGGGCGCGACCTTCGAGCCGCCCGGATTCGTGCCGATGGCCGGCGATCGCGTCGAATGCCGAGGGCGTATCGAGTCGGGAGTCCTGATCGCGACGCGGGTCCGATCCGAGAACGAGGAGGACAATCCGCGCGACGTCCGGATCGAGGCCGAGGTGACGAGCGTGAACGCGACCGCCCGGACGCTCGTCGTTCTCGGGGTCACGATCGAGGCCGACGGCAACACCGTGCTCGAGGACGACAGCGACGAAGACGACGAGAATCTCGCCTTCTCGGAGCTTCGCGTCGGGGATTTCCTGGAAATCGACGCGGCGTCGACCGGCGTCAGCTCGGCCCGCGCGATTTCGATCGAGCGCGACGATGCGGAAGCAGGCGACGACGACGTCCGGCTCGAAGGTCCGGTGACGGCGATCGATCCGAATCTGCCGGCGCTCGAGATTCTCGGCCAGTCGATCCCGCTGGACGGTTCGACGCTCTATCGCGACGGATCCGGGCAGTCCCGGAGCGAAGAGCAGTTCTTCCGCAACCCGGGCGACGTCCAGCTCGGCGACATCGTTCGCGCCAGGGACTCCGACGCGTCGGATCTCTCGCTGCTCACCGAAGCGGACGAGGTCGAGATCGAGAGCGGCGGCGATGACGGCTGACGAAGGGCCCTGCGGTCCCGCGGTTGCCCAGGCCTCGGGCGCGGATGCCTGCAGGCTGACGCGGCGCGGGTTCATGCGGCAGTCGGCCGCCTGGACCGCGGCGGTCGCATTGGGCCTGCCCGCGGCGCGGGCATCGGCGATCGCAGCACCGACGCCGGCCCCGGATCTCGCTCTCGGCATCCAGAGCTTCACGCTCCGGCGCCATGCCCTCGAGCCCATGCTCGACGTGCTCGTCGCCCTCGGCATCCGCGAGGTCGAGCTGATCCCGGAGCTCGAGATCCTCTTTTACAGTCTGGGCTCGCATCTGCCGGTCAGCGACGACGCGGCGGTGCTCGAGCCGGCCCGCCAGGCGCTCGCGTCGCGCGGCATCCGGATCTCCGCCTCGGGCGTCCACTCCGTCTCCGACACGGCCGAAGCCGAGCGGCTCTTCCGGTTCGCCCTGCGAGCGGGCGTCCCGCTGCTCACGATCTCGCCCGATGACGACGTCCTCGACGATCTCGATCGCCTCTGCCGCGAGCATCCCTCGGTCCGCCTCGGCATCCACAACCATGGTCCCTGGACACGCTACGACGCGATTGCCGACCTCGAGGCGACGCTCGCCGGGCGCGCGCCGAATTTCGGGGCCTGTGTCGATACGGGGCATTTCATCCGATCGGGCGAGGATCCGGTCGAGGCCGTGCTGCGGCTGGGGCCGCGCGTGCTCGGCGTTCATCTCAAGGATTTCGAGGGCTCCGGGTTCTTCGCCTCGGGCTGCCTGCTCGGCGAGGGGCGACTCGATCTGATCGCCTTCTTTCGCGCGCTGCGAACGATCGGGTTCGGGCCCGACCGGGCCCTCTCGCTCGAGCTCGAGTTCGAGCGCGATTCGGACACGCTCCTCGAGGACGTCGGCGCCTGCCTCGAGAACGCGCGGCGGGCCATCGCTGCGACGGCGCTCTCCGCCTGAGCGCCTGAGCGCCCGAATGCCCGAACGACGGAACGAGTCGTCGGGAAGGAGCCGGCGAGGCGGCAGATGCGATGGGGAGCGCTCAGGCGTTATGCTCGGACGCGCCCGTTCGAACCCGCGGACCGAGTCTGGATGCCCGACTTCCAAGCGCTGCTCGTCAGTCATGGCCCGTGGATCGTCGCCCTCGCCGTGGCGATCGATCAGCTCGGCATTCCGATTCCGTCCATTCCGACGCTGCTGCTCGCCGGGAGCCTGATCGCGGGGGGTGAGCTCTCGGGCGCGAGCCTGCTCGCTGCCGCGACGCTGGCATCGCTTCCCGCGGACCTGCTCTGGTTCGAGATCGGGCGGCGCCGGGGCCATGCGGTGCTCGGGCTGCTCTGCCGCATCTCGCTCGAGCCGGATTCGTGCGTGCGCACGACGCGCGAGAGCTTCGAGCGCCGGGGGCCGTCGACGCTGCTCTTCGCCAAATTCCTGCCGGGGCTGCAGACCGTCGCGCCGCCGCTGGCCGGGGCGGGCGGGATGACGTACTGGCGCTTCATCGCCTTCGACGCAGCCGGGGCGCTGATCTTCAACGGCGCCTTCCTCCTGGCCGGCTACCTGCTGCGGGATCAGATCGAGGGCTTCCTCGCGATCCTGTCCGCCGTCGGCGCGAGGCTGATCAGCTTCATCGGGGTCTCGATCGTGCTCTGGATCGCGTGGAAGTTCTGGCAGCGCCAGCGCTTTCTCCATCTCCTGCGGATCGCCCGGATCGACGTCGATACGCTCGGGGCCCTGCTCGAAGGCGAAGCGCCGCCGATCGTCTACGACCTGCGTGACCGCCTGGCGCTCGAAGCGCAGGCGCAGCGTCTGCCGGGGGCGCGGGTGATCCGAATCGACGAGCTCGACGCACGCCATGCGGAGATCCCGCGCGACCGGGAGATCATCCTCTACTGTGCTTGACCGAACGAAGCCTCGAGCGCCCGTGTGGCGCTCATGCTGAAGCGGCGGGGGATCGAGCGCGTGCGGCCGCTGGCGGGCGGCATCGACGCCTGGCTCGCATCGGGCCGGCCCGTCGAGCCGATCGAGGAGCAAGCTTGAGCGGGCAGGTCGAACGCGGATCGAGGCCCTCGCGCGGCGCCGCCTTCAGGGCACGGCTCGCCGTCCTGGCCGGCGTATGCGCGAGCGCCGGTCTGCCGTCGACGGGGTTCGCCCGCGGCGACGTCGACGCCGGGGGGCAAGGCGTCGGTGAAGGAGGCGGCGCGGTGACCCCGCTCTACGCTCCTCATCGCGATGACGACGGCTATTTCAATCCCTGGCGCCGCTTCGCGCGGCCGTCGCTCTGGGACATGCTCGTCTGGAAGACCTCGGACAATCCCTACGACGAGGCGGGGCCGCTCTCGATTCCGCGGGTCGCGAACGACGGCGCGTACCTCGCGGGCGAAGAGCATTCGGCGACGGTGACGTGGGTGGGGCACGCGACCTTCGCCGTCCACGATCGAGACGACGTCTTCCTCACGGATCCGCATTTCTCGAAGCGGGCGCTGATCCCGGCGCGCGCCGTGCCGCCGGGCCTGCCCGTCGAGTCGATTCCCGCCGATGCCTTCGCGATCGTCTCGCACAACCATTACGACCATCTCGATGCCGAAACCGTCGAGGCGCTCCCCGCGACGGTCGGCTGGTACGTGCCGAAGGGGTTGGCCGGCTGGTTCCGCGAGCGGGGACGCGCGGACGTCGTCGAGCTCGATTGGTGGGAGAGCGCGCGACGGGGGCGCTTCACGATCACCTGCCTGCCCTCGCAGCATTGGAGTCGCCGGATCGGGCAGGGGGAGAACGAGACGCTCTGGTGCGCCTGGCTCGTGGATTCGGGCGACTATCGTTATTTCTTCGCGGGCGATACCGGCTATTTCGGCGGCTTCGCGGAATTCGGCCGGCGATTCGATCCGATCGACGTCGCGATGCTGCCGATCGGCGCCTACGCGCCGCGCTGGTTCATGGCCTATCAACACATGGATCCGGCGGAGGCTTATCAGGCCTTCCTCGACCTGCGCGCCGGGACGATGCTCCCGATGCATTGGGGCACCTTCGACCTGACCGACGAGCCGCTCGACCTCCCGCCGCGCGAGCTGGCGCGGATCGTCGCCGAACGGTCGGGCGGCGACGATCGGATCCGCGTCCTCGCGGTCGGGGAGCGCTGGAAGGTGCCGGAGCGAACGAGCGCGGGAGCGGCGGCCGAACGCTCGCTGGACGCATTCCCCCAAATGAAGGAGAACTAGTCCCGCATGGCCGAGCTCTTGACGACGGAAAGCCTGATCGCGCTCCTGACCCTCGCGAGTCTCGAGATCGTGCTCGGGATCGACAACATCGTGTTCATCTCGATCCTCGTCGCGAAGCTCCCGGTGGCCGACCAGCCGCGCGCGCGCCGGATCGGGCTGCTGCTCGCGATGGGCATGCGCATCGCGCTGCTGCTCGCGATCAGCTGGGTCATGGGCCTGACGAAGCCGCTCTTTTCGCTGGTCGGGCATGCGTTCGCGGGGCGGGACCTGATCCTGCTGCTCGGCGGGCTCTTCCTGGTCGGCAAGGCGACCTGGGAGATCCACGACAAGCTCGAAGGCGCGGATCACGGTGCGAATGGTTCGGCGCCGGCGAAGGTGGCCTTCGGCGCGATCCTGCTCCAGATCGTGATGCTCGACATCGTCTTCTCGCTCGACTCGGTCATCACGGCCGTCGGTATGGCGCGTCACGTCGAGATCATGATCGCGGCGGTGATGGTCGCCGTCGGCGTCATGCTCGTCTTCGCCGGGACGATCTCCGCGTTCATCGAGCGCCATCCGACGATGAAGATGCTGGCGCTCTCGTTCCTGCTGCTGATCGGCGTCATCCTGATCGCCGATGGATTCGGGCAGCACGTCTCGAAGGGCTACATCTACTTCGCGATGGCCTTCTCGCTCTTCGTCGAGGTCCTGAACATCCGGATCCGGCGCGCGAAGGCCGCGCCGGTCCAGCTGCATCAGAGCTACGTGGCGGATCGCTGAGAGCGGGGCGGGGCGGAGAAGGGCGGAGAAGGGCGGAGAGGGGTGGAGAGGGGCGGGCGGCGCTTCGGCGCGGTCCGCGGTGTCGGCGCGGGCGGTGGCCCGCCGCGCGCCGACGAACGGATGCGGTCCGCTCCGCGCTAGTCGCCGCTCGGCAGCGCCTGGCCGGGGAAGAGGCGGTTGAACTCGGAGACGGCATGGGTCATGCCCGCCTTGCCTTCGGCGAGACGTTCGTTCGCGTCGATGAGATCCTTGCGCGCCTCTTCGAGGTCCTTCTCGGCCTTCTTGATCGCCTTCTTCGCCGCGCGGACGTCGTCCTCGGCCTGGTTCTTCATCGCGTGGGCCGCGTGCCATTGGTCGGTGACCTGCTGATGGGATTCGCCGACCGCGAGCATGCGGTCGCCCATGGTCGGGGGCTTGTCGGACTGGCAGCCGGCGAGGGCGACCGCGCAGCCGGCGAAGGCGAGCAGTCGGAGCATCGGACGGAGGACGGGACGGGTCGGATGAAGCTGGAGATGCATGGTCGTTGGAACCTCCCTGGGGCGCCGGACGGTATCACAGACGCGCTGGCCGTTGCAGCCCATCTGCCGCCCGATTGCGGGTCGGGCGCTGGATCGAAGGTCGACCCGCGCGCTCGTGTTCGGCACATTCCCGTGGCCTTCGACCCGAGGCCGTCTCGCGTCCAGATCGTCTACCGTGAGCGCCCGGGGCAGCCCCGGAGCGCTCCGAACCCCCGCCGCCTCGTCCGCGGATCTTCTCGTGTAAAGGAATGAGCCCCCCATGTTGGATCCGAAATACGTCGACGCCTTCCAATTCGCCGGCCAGGACATCCCCTGGCTGATCTCGCATTGGGCAAAGAACAAGCCCGACCATTCCTTCCTCGTCTGGGAGCCGAAGAGCGGCGAGGGGCGGACGTACAGCTACGCGGAGTTCGAGCGCGAGGTCGCGAACGTCGCCGCCGGGCTCGCGGCGCGGGGCGTCACGAAGGGCGACAAGCTCCTCATCCATGCGGAGAACTGTCCCGAGGCGGTGTTGACCTGGTATGCCTGCGCGCGCCTCGGCGCCGTCGGCGTCACGACCAACACGCGCAGCGCCGGTGCCGAGATCGAATACTTCGCCGAGCATACGGGCTGCGTCGGCGCGGTGACCCAGCCGCAGTTCGCGAAGCTGGTCCAGGCGAATGCCCGCAAGCTGCGCTTCATCGCGGTGACCGAGGACAATTCGGGCGAGGCGGCGAGCGACGAGGAGCGCGCCCATGGCCTCGAATCCTTCGCGGCGCTGCGCGGCGATGGGGCCTCGCTCCCGGCCCGGCCCGCCGATCCGATGGCGCCCGCCGGCATCATGTTCACGTCGGGGACGACCTCGCGCCCGAAGGCCGTCGTCCATACCCATGCCAACGCGCTCTGGGCGAGCCGCATGGGCCCGGCCAACATCGACATGAAGACGGACGACACCTATCTCGTCTATCTGCCCTTCTTCCACGTGAACGCCCAGAGCTGGTCGTTCTGGACGACGCTCGGCGCGGGCGGCACGGTCGTGCTGCAGCCGAAATTCTCGGCGTCGCGCTTCTGGGACGTCGTCGTCAAGCACGGCGTGACCCACATCTCGCTCATCCCCTTCGTCTTCAAGGCGATCGCGGGCAAGCCGATTCCGGCGAACAAGCTCAAGGTCGGCGTCTTCGGGCTCATCATGCCCGAGCTCGAGAAGATGCTCGGCCTCCGCGTCATGGCGGCCTGGGGCATGACCGAGACCGTCATCCATGCGACGCGCAACGACTGGCTCCAGACCCATCCCGTCGGCTCGATGGGCAAACCGACACCGGGCTACGAGTTCGCGATCGTCGATCCCGATACCGGGCGCCCGTGCAATCAGGGCGAGACGGGCGAGCTCTGGATCCGCGGTCGGCGCGGCATCCAGCTCTTCCTCGAGTACTACGACAACGCCGAGGCGATGAAGAAATCGTTCACGGAAGACGGCTGGTTCAAGACCGGCGATCGCGTCGTGCTCGGGATCGAGGGCAACTTCTTCTACAAGGAGCGCGACAAGGACGCGCTGAAGGTCGGCGCCGAGAACGTCTCGGCCCGCGAGGTCGAGGATTGTTGCCGCGAGGTCGGCGGGATCGCGGACATCGCGGTCGTCGGCCGCAAGCACGAGATGCTCGACCAGGTTCCCGTCGCGTTCGTGATCCGCGCCCCGGGCGAAAAGCGCTCGGAGGCCGAACACGCGGAGGCGATCCTCGCGAATTGCCGAGCGAAGCTCGCGGGCTTCAAGGTCCCGCGCGCCGTCTACTTCCGCGAAGAGTTCCCGACCGCGACCCTCGAGAAGGTCGCGAAGAACAAGCTGCGGGAGATCGCGGACGAGCTGCCGGCGCCGCCGGAACCGAAGCGCTGAGCCGGGCGGCGCAAGCAGCCGGGAGGAAGAAGACGATGAGCGACACGGTGCCCCGCCAGGACATCCTGGCCTCCCTCGCGATCCCCGACGAGATCCGCGAGGACATGCATGCCCTGATCGCCCGCTCGGCCGGCGCCGTCTGGCAACGGCCGGGCCTCACGCCGGCGCAGCGAAGCCTGATGTCGCTCTCGGTGATCGGCGCACTCGGCCGCATGGAGGAATTCCGCACGCACGTCGGGATGGCCCTCGACAACGGCCTGACGCGCGCCCAGATCTGCGAAGCGATCATGCAGCTCGGAATCTACGCCGGTACACCGGCCGCAGTCGCGGGCTTCCGCGTCGCTTCGGCGGTCTTCTCCGAACGCGACGGGCGGGACTAGCTCGCATCCACAAGACGCGCCCGGCGTGAAAGGGGGGACGCGAATGGCTCGCCCTTGGCACGGCGCGCATCGCTTCTCGGATGTCGTTGCTAGTGCGTTCTGAATGCTGAACCGAGCTCAGGCTGCGCTTGACTTCGCGTCCCCCCTTTCACGCCGTGCGCTCGCATGGGTGCAAGCCGGTCGGGGTGGGTTCCAAGCAGAGTCGAATCGCATGCGCTGAGCGCCGGCCGGATCGACGCTGCACGACGCGAGCGACCGGTGCGGTGCGCTGGGCGCGAAGTAAAGCGCAGCCTGAGCCCGGTTCAGCGTTCAGATCGTCGAAGCAGAGACGTACGAGAGGCGATGCGGCTCGGTGCTAGGGCGAGCCATTCGCGCCCAGCGCGCCGCACCGGTCGCGTCTTGTGAGACGGACTCGATGCCTCCTGCTCCCCCGCGCGTGCGGTTCACGGGCGGGCGACGATGCGGCCGTAGGTCTGGCGGCCCGCGAGGTCTTCGAGAGCTGCGGGGATCTCGGCGAAGGGGATGACGCGGCTCGTCGTCGCACGGTAGCGGCCCGTTCGAACGAGCTCCATCAGGTCGTCGTGGGCCTTCTGTTCGATCTCCATCAGGGCGGGGCCGTAGCCCGAGCCCATGCAGACGCCGACCAGCGTCCAGTTCTGGACGTAGAACTCGGCCGGATGGATCGGGACGAGTCCGCCGGCATGGCCGCAGAGCAGGTGGCGTCCCTCGACCCGGAGCAGCGGCCGCGCGAGGCGGCCGGGCTCGCCCTGGACGAAGTCGACGATGACGTCGATGCCGTGATCGCCGACGATCCGCTTCACGGCGGCGACGAAATCCTCGCGCGTATGGTCGATCGCGATCTCGGCGCCCATCTTGC
>CAUJGH010000242.1 GCA_963169575.1 Myxococcota bacterium
TGGACATGGCCGATACCTTAACCCACGGCTCGCAGCGGAGAACGGTCTCGTGCTCGCCGGATCCGAGACGGATCCTCGGCGAATCCGGCAAGGCGCGTGCGGATCCGGAGCCCCCAGAGGAAGATCGGGCACCGCCGCTTCGACCCGGCGCCCCGGATCTCTACACTCGGCGCGAGCCGGGGCAGATCCGCTCGGCGGGTCGGCGAGTCGGCGTGCGCGAGCCGATCGCTCGATGGGCGAGCGGTGATGGGCCGGGAGCGATGGGTGACGCGTGATGGGTGAGAGACGCTGGGCGAGAGGCGACGGGCAGGAAGCGATGGGAACGACCCGATGAGCGAGACGCGAGCGCGCTGTGTGATCCGATTCCTGCCTTCCGGGCGGCACGTCGAGATCGAGGCCGGCTCCATGACGCTCCTCGACGCGACCCTGGCGGCGGGACTGCCGATCGCGAGCGCCTGCGGTTCCGAGGGCGCCTGCGCCCGCTGCGGTCTCGAGATCGTCGAGGGCGAATCGGGCCTCGCCCCCGAGACCGAGCGGGAGCGGCGCATCAAGGAGCGCAACCGGATCGATCCGAAGCATCGGCTCGCGTGCCGCGTCCGGCCCGAAACCGATCTCACCGTGCGCGCCGGCTATTGGTAGCCGCGCGATGACGAACCGGGATGCCGATCCGACGCGCGGCCTCTTGATCGTCGATCACGGCAGCCGCAATGCCGAGGCGAACGAGCGGCTCGCGATCTTCGCGCAGCGGATCGCCGAGGCGCGACCGGACTGGCTCGTCGAATACGCCCACATGGAGCTCGCGCTGCCGGATTTCGAGACGGGGATCGAGCGACTCGTCGCGCGCGGAGCGCGAACGGTCTTCGTCCATCTGCATTTTCTCGGGAGCGGGTTCCACGTCCGCGAGTCCCTGCCGCAGCTCGCGGAGGGCATGCGCGCCCGTCATCCCGGCGTCGAAATCGAGCTCTCGGCACCGCTCGGCGACGATCCGCGACTGGTCGAGATCGTGCTCGAACGGATGTCGATTCAGGGCGCGCGCGAGCGCCAGAGCTCGTAGGCGTAGAGCGCCGCGACGACGAGGGCATGGTCGACCGCGCCCGCCCGCAGCAGCTCGGGCAGCCGCGGGCGCGGGATCAGCTCGACCAGCGTCTCCTCGGTCGCGCTGTTCTGGATCGCGCCCGCCGGGGCGCAGTCGAGCGCGAGCTGCATGTGGCAGCGGTTGCCGAAGAGCGCGGGATTCGGATTGAGCGAGCCGAGACTCGCGAGCCGGCCGGCGCGGTAACCCGTCTCCTCGAGCAGCTCGCGGGCCGCCGCCGCTTCGGGTGACTCGCCTGGATCGACGAGGCCGCCCGGAATCTCGAGCGTCACGACCCGCGAGCCCTGGCGGAACTGGCGGACCATGACGAATTCGTCGTCCGACGTCAGCGCGACGACGTTGACCCAGGCCGGCGATTCGATGCGGTAGAAGGGATGCGGATTGCCCGTCTGCGGCGACTCCATCGTCGCCACGTGGACGTCGAACACGCGGCAGTGTTGGAGATGTTCTTCGCGCAGCAAGCGCCAGGGCTTCGGATGCGAATCCTTCACGGAACCACGCCTAACCCTTCTGCGACAGCACGAGCACGATCCCCGTCGCCCCCGGCTCGGCGGGCGGCGCCGCCGCGCTCGACAAGTCCGACTCGGCGCGGGTCATGGCGTTGCCGTCGGAGTCGAGCCGGGCCGTCAGCGCGATCGGACCGGCGAATCGCATGCTCGGGATCATCACGTCGCCCGGGCCGATCTCGAACTCGACCGGGAACTCGGGCTTCGGGATGCGCAGGACCGCGAGCGGCGGACCGCCGACCGCCCCTTCCGGCCGGGCGATCACGAACAGGATCGCACCGGCGGGCAGCGCTCCTGCGAGCTCCGGCGCCACCTCGATCCGCCCGGTGATCGGCGGCCCGGCCGAGGCGGATTCCGATGCATCGCCCCCGCTCGCCGTCGCCGACTGCGCTGCGCCCGCCCCTTCCGTTCGACTCGGCGGAAACGCGCCGCGCGCCGCCCCCGCTCCCGCGTCTTGCGAATCCGCGGCCAGCGCCGCCGCGGCACCGCCTTCGCCGGCCCCCCCGCGCGTTCCCTCGGCCGGCGCGCCCGGGAAGATCCGCGCGAGATCCGGTGGGCGCGGGACCTCGCCGGGCTCGTAGGGCTCGATGTTGCGATCACAGGCCAGCAGCCCGCCGGCGGCGAGCAGAGCGGCGAACAGCACGCGCGGCAGGCGGCCCTCTGCGCGCGGGCCGCCAGACATTCGGGACGAGCTGCGCAGGGTCGACGGGAGAAGATCGGGGACGTACGACGCCATCGCGCGGCACGGTAGCGCGGGGGACCCGAGCGACCATCCGGAGGGCCGCGCAGGCATGCGCGGCGAGCCCGGTCGGCAGCCCCGGTAGCAACCCTGGCAAAAGTGGGGCGGCTGCAGAGCCAAGGCATCAAGCGAAGGGCTGGATCGACCGCTGCAGGCGCGGTGATTCCCGAACGATTGCGCTGCCCCCTTCGCCTGCTCGCCGCGGCCTCGCTGGCGGGTCTCGCGCTGCTGCTCGCCGCCCTGCCTGGCGGCGCGCAGGAGCAGGGCCGCGCCGACAGAGACGCCCGGACTCCGACGAGCGCCAATGCGCCGTGCGGCGAGGGCAAGACCCTCGCGACGGGCGCCCCGGATCCCTCGATCTTCGCACGCGAGGCCTCGCGCGGCGTGCAGGCTTTCTGGTGCGAGACGTACGACAGGGCCGGTCATGCGACCCGCGACGGCGCCTATTGGGACGTGCATCCGGGCGGCGGGACGCGCATGCGCGCACGCTACGTCGCTTCGCAGATCGAAGGTCCCGTCGAGGTGTTGGATCTCGAGGGGGCGCTCTGGCTTCGGGGCACCCTCCGCGACGGCGAATGGGAGGGCCCGTTCGAGATCTTCCATCCGAACGGGGAGCGCTGGCTGTCTGTGAGCTTCCGCAATGGCCGACTCGACGGCCTGGTCGAGACCCGTTTTCCCGACGGCAGCATCGAGTCGCGCACGTACTTCCTCGACGGTGTCGAGGATGGAGTCGCGGTCAGCTACGCCCCCGCCCACGCGGGCGGCGGACTGCGCAGCGAGATCCGGGTCGAAGCGGATCGCATCGTCGATTCCCCGCCTGCCCGGCCGGCGGACTCGAACCTCTCCCAGACCGTCCTTCCCGGCCCGGTCGGTGCGGCCGGTCCGCCCACGGCGCTCGCTCCCGACATCCACGCGAATTGAGACCGCCGCCCGGCGTGATAAGCTCGGGCTTCTCCTGACTGCGATCGCGTCGACGCGCGCTGCGCGGATCAGCGACAGCCTGGCTTCCTGGATTGCCTGGGGGTGGCCGTACTCAATGCGGGTGCGGCCTGAGAACAGACCCTTTGAACCTGATCTCGTCCCTCGCCGCTCGTCCCCGGACGCGTGCGCGAGGCGGCGTGCGTAGGGAAGGCCCGACCCGATGAGCACCGATCCCCGTCTCGCTCCGAATGCGAACCCGTCCGCTGCGCGTTATGCGCTTCCGGCCCTCGGCCAGAATCCCTCTTCGACCCGGCAGGGGACGACGCCGGGCAGCTTCGCCAACCCGCCGCAGGTCGGTGGTCCGCGGACCTTTTCTTCGCCCGATACGCCCGGCATGCCGGCGCCTTCGGAAAAGACCGCCTGGGATTTCATGCCGGCCGACTGGCGTCCGCTTCCGGAAGGTCGGCTGCTGGCGCAGTCCGCTCATCCCGGGCTCGCCCCTGCGAACGCGTACGCCTATGAGCCGCCGCCCGGCTTCGAGCCGAGTACACAGCTCGAGTTCGCGCGCCTCGGCGAGATCACGCCGGAGATGCGGCGCGTCGCCGAGCGCGAGCCGCACCTCACGCCCGAAGAGATCCGCGACGAGATCGCGGCCGGGCGGATGGTGATCCCGGCGAACAAGATCCACCTCGCGAACCAGCTCGATCCGATGGCGATCGGCCGTGCTTCGCGAACGAAGGTCAATGCGAACATGGGCGCAAGCCCGATCTCGAGCGGGACCCACGAAGAGGTCGAGAAGCTGCGCTGGGCCGAGCGCTGGGAAGCGGACACCGTCATGGACCTCTCGACCGGCGGCGACGTCGAGAAGACCCGCGAGGCGATCTGCCGGGCGGCGACGGTGCCGATCGGGACGGTGCCGATCTACTCGATGATCCTGGGCCGCAAGATCGAAGAGCTCGACGCGACGTGCGTGCTCGAAACGCTCAAGCGCCAGGCTGAGCAGGGCGTCGACTACTTCACGATCCACGCCGGCGTGCGCCGCGCCCACCTGCCCTTCGTCGCGCAGCGGCTGATCGGAATCGTGAGCCGGGGCGGGAGCTTGCTCGCCAAATGGATGATCCATCACGAGCAGGAAAACCTGATGGCGCAGATCTGGGACGATATCTGCGAACTGGTTCGCCGATACGACGTGACCTTCTCGATCGGCGACGGCCTGCGCCCCGGCGGCCTCGCCGACGCGACCGACGCCGCCCAGCTCGGCGAGCTCGAAGCCCTCGGTGAATTGACCGAACGCGCCTGGCGCCACGGCTGCCAGGTCATGATCGAAGGCCCGGGCCACGTCCCCTTCGATCAGATCGAGTTCAACATGAAGCTCCAGCGCCAGCTCTGTCACGGCGCGCCGTTCTATGTCCTCGGCCCCCTCGTGACCGACATGTTCCCCGGCTACGACCACATCACGAGCGCGATCGGTGCGACTGCCGCCGCGTACCACGGCGCCGCGATGCTCTGCTACGTGACGCCCAAGGAACATCTCGGCCTGCCCAAGAAGGACGACGTCAAGCAGGGCTGCGTCGCCTACAAGATCGCGGCCCATTCCGCCGACGTCGCCCTCGGCATCCCCTCCGCCCGGGACCGGGACGACGAGCTGACGAAGGCCCGCGCGGCGCTGAACTGGGAGAAGCATTTCGAGCTCTCCTTCGATCCCGATCTCGCCCGCGCCTACCACGACGAGGACCTCGACGTCGATACGGATTTCTGCGCGATGTGCGGCCACGACTGGTGCTCGGTCCGCATCAGCAAGGAGATCGGGCTCTTCGTCTCGGGCAAGGACGCGGAGTATCAGTGGGACAAGCCGAAGATCTCGGCTGCGCTCAATCCGGCGCAGCGCGAGATACTGATCCAGCGCGGCGTGCTCTCGCCCGCCGAGGTTCATCGGCTCGCGTCCAAGACGAAGGCTGCGGTCGGAGCGGTCGGTCAGAAGGCCGCCTGCCACAGCGACGTCGCCGACGACTCGATCGCCCAGCAGATCCAGGCCGAGCGGCTCGATCCGGTGACGCTCGAGCCGCTCGAGGGCGGGCGCGCGTGAACCGAGCGCTGGCTCGCGAGGGCGCGATCCGCAGCCTGCTCTGGCTGTCGCTCGGCAGCTGGGTCGGCGCCTGGGGTTTCTTCGCGTTCGTCGTCTCGCGCGTCGCCTTCCGGATCGTTCCGGGCGACGTGGTCGGCGAGCTCGTGGGCGTCTTGATCCGCGCGCTCCATCTCGGAGGAGCGGTCGCGGGCCTGATCGCGGCGGGAGCGTTGGCGGCGCTGGGGCGCCGCGGATTCGTCGTGTGGCTCCCGGTCGGGCTGGCGCTGGCGGCCGCCGCGAGCGAGCTGATCCTCTCCCCGGAGATCGCCGCGCTCCGTCCGAGCGCCCTGGGCGCAGCCAGCACCGAGCAGACCCAGGCCCGCTTCGGCCTGCTCCACGGCCTTTCCCTCGGCCTGTTCATGGGAATCCACCTGGCAACGCTCGGACTGCTCGGCTGGGTCGCCTGGCTCGATGCCCGCGATCGGCAGGATCCCCATCCGCGCAATCCTTGAGGCGTAACCGCGCGAAATTGCGAAAAAAATTCATAGCCGCGTGCAAGGGCTTGGTGTATCCTAGGCCCCCGATAAAAATTTCTCTTTAAATTCACGGACTTGCGTGATACCAACCTCTCCTGGAGCGCGTCTCGGGACGCAGCTGGACAGGGGTCGGGATCGGCGAGAAGACCGCTCAGTGGCTCCGGCACGACGTCTGCAGAGCAAATCGAATGCGAGCGGAGCGCCGGGGACGAGACAGACGCCGCGGCGCAAGCGAGAGTCGGGCTCGTGCGACGCGAGCGAGCGTCGGCAACGACTGCCGGGAGCGAGCTCCGGGAATGAGAGTCGGGAATGAGAGCCGGCTTCAGGCTGCGGAAGCGGCGGCGTACGGCAGCGGCGGACGATGGCCGCTGGATCAAGGACGGCCGGTGCAGGCCGGTGAACGGGGAAGGTGAACGATGGACAACATCAAGATCAAGCTCGCACTCGAATTCTCGATCTCGGAGGGCGACCTCGAAGATGCACTCGCTGAACTCGACGAGCTCAGCGTGGACAGCTTGATCACGCAGATCCTCGACAAGTCCATCGCAGTCGACGACATCCGCTGCAAGGTCCTGGAAGGACCGAACAACCTCGAAGAGGTCGACGAGCTGCGCTCGGCGTCCCACGTGAGCTGAGCGACCGCTTCCCGCTCTCTGCTGGCCCCCTGGCAGACCCTCCTGGCGGCCCCTTCTCGGTAACACTTTCGCGAGACCGCTGAGCCCGCGCATCGGCAGCGGGATCGTGATCGTCGGGCCCTGGACCTCAACGGGTCCGTTGCGAACGGCTCTCGAGCCGGGGCAACGGCGGGCTCGCCATCCGGTCTTCCGACTTCCATGCAAAGAGCTCGAGCTGGGCAGCCCGCGGATTTGCGACGGGGAGGTCGGCCTTCCCGCCGATCGAAGTCGAACGCTGAGCTCGAAGCAGCCGGGGCCGGTCCATCGACCGCATCGCCCCAGCGAGCGCCGAGCCCACGCTCGGCCCGACCGCCCGGGGGCGATAGATCCCTTGCTGCCGAGCACATGCGAGGATCCGGCCGTAGAACGCCTGGAACTGCGGACCGTGATTGAAATGCCGTAGATGGGCGAGCTCGTGGCAGAGCGTGTTGACGAGGCTCGAGTATTTGAGCGGTCGTCCCGTCGCGACGTTGCGCAGCCGGATCCGGATCGTGCCATCCGAAAAGCAAACGCCGTACCGACGTTTCACGTTTGCGCGCTCGGCCTCGAGCACACGGTAGCGAAGACCGAACCGCGCACAGAGATCCAACGCATCCCGCTCGAGTCGCGCGAGCAGCGCCCGCTTCGTCGCCTGATCCAATCGGGCGCCCCCGGGACGCATTCTCGGGACCGGAGGGATTCCCGTCAACGGCTGGCGGCGAGGCTAAGCTCCTCCGCGATGACGGTGATCGAGTCGCTCCCCCTGTTTCCGCTCTCGGACGTGGTGCTGCTGCCGGACAGCTCGGTGCCCCTCTTCATCTTCGAGCCGCGCTATCGCCAGATGACCCGCGACGCGCTCGCCGGAGCACGGCAGATCGGGATGGTCACCGTCCGGCCCGATAGCCTCGACGCCATGGCGGGCGACCCGCCGATCTTCGAGGTCGGCTGTCTCGGCCGGATCGCCCATGCCCAGGAACGACCCGACGGCACGTTCCACATCCTGCTCGTCGGTGACGCGCGCTTCCGCATTCTCGACGAGCTGCCGCGCAGCGGCGATCGCCTCTACCGCTGTGCGAGGGTCTCGCTGCTCCCCGAACAGCTGCCCTGCAGCTCGGCCGACCACGCGCAGCTTCGCCAGCGGAGAGAAGAATTGCTCGTGCTGCTCGGACGATTCGTGCGCGGACTCGGCGCCGCGATCGACGATCCCGCCAATACGATCGCGAGCTTCGAGCGCCTCGAATCCGTTCCGCTCGTCAACGCGATCACCCAATCGATCCCGTTTCGTGCGATCGAACGACAGCAGATCCTCGAATCGGACTCGCTGATCGATCGCTTCGGGATGGCGAGCGACCTGCTGCGTTTCAAGCTCGCCGAGACCGGCGCCGGCGACCCCGGAGCCCATCGGCTCCCGAACTGAGACGGGCCTGGAGACGCGCGGAGCCGACTCCAACGAAAATTCGAGTAATCTCGAGCATTCCTCAAAAAAACCCCGTATCGACGAGATCGTTTTTTTGAGAACGCTGGTTCGAATGCGCCTGGGATGCAGTCGAAACAGCATTTGTGAATGCGCGGAAGCTGCTTGATTCCCTTCGGAATTCGAATCCTAAACCAGCGTATTCGGGCGCCAGAAGCCTGCGAACGGCCGTTTCTCGAATGTGTCACCGGATCGTCGCGATCGTGATCGGATTTCGTTGCCAATCCCGAAGCCAGGTGGTTTACTGCGACGCGTTCCAACCGATTCGAACGAGAGCCCGTGAGAATCCCCGTGGAGCCCTCCAAATCCGCCTGAATCCGCTCTGACCTTCCCCGTCCTGGGGCTCACACGCCCCGCCGTGCGCCAAATCGGAGCACGCCTACGCGGCAGGTGGAGGGTGGGCTGTCTCGAGCGGAGCCGGAAGGTGCCAGGGCGTCCCGAACGGTTCTCGCGCGATCGGATCGACCGAGTACCGTCCAACCTCCGAGCTTCTGGAACCTGAATGACCTCTGTGCCCAAGGTCTGGAGAGACGCATTGCGTCTCCTTCAGGATGAAATTCCCGAATTCGCATTCGAGGCGTGGATCGCCCCGATCGCGGTGAAGCTCTCGGAAGGCCGACTGCTGCTCGGATGTCCGAACGCCTTCCATCGCGAGCGCGTGAGAAATCATTTCGGCGACGCCATTCGGCGATGCTTGCAGTGCGCATTCGCATCGATCGATGCGAATGCGGGCGATGCCGTCGGCGACGCGACCGGAAATGCGATCCCGATCGCGATCGTCGACATGAAGGAATTCGCGGCCGCCGCGGGTCACGCGATCGAGATCCGCGTGCCCGCCCGGCGCTCGGCGGAAGCGGAAGCGTCGGTCGTCGCGAGTGGCGTTGGCGGCGGCGGTGTCAGCGGCGCGGCGACCCGAAGCGACTCTGCGAGCCGCGCCGTCGCGCTGGCCGGTTCAGAACGCAGCCAATCGCACGACCCTCGGATCGCGCTCGAGGCCTCGGACACAATGATCGACCGGCTGGATCGCGTCGACCTCGATTCGGATCCGCGATCCCCGGATGAAGGCTCAAGCTCGCCGGTCCTGCATGCCGTCCCGGTTCGCAGCGCGGTCCGCGCGGAGCCCGCGCGCCGCGCGTCGCAGCCCGACGTGCTGCGCGTCGACTCGGGCGCGCGCTTCGGGCTCGACGGCGAGCCCGCCCAGGGCGAGCTGCCCTTCAGCTTCGAGAGTTTCGTGGTCGGACCCTGCAATGCGCTCGCACGCGAGGCCGCGCTCGCCCTGGCCCGGCGCCGCCAGAACAGCCTGAACCAGCTCTACCTCGGCGGCGAGTCCGGCATGGGCAAGACCCATCTCGCGCGGGCGGCGGCGATCGAGGCGAGGCGCCATGCGGGCGGTGCAGCGATCGGGCGGGCGCATCCCGGCGCGTTCAGCGCGCGGGCGCGGGGTGATTCGGCCGGCGCCCGCGCGGGCGTCGTCTACACGACCGCCGAGCAGTTCACGACCGAGTTCGTGTCCGCGATGCGCAACGGCCGCTCCGAAGATTTCCAGAAGCGATACCGCGCGCCGATCGGTCTGTTGATCGTCGAAGACGTCCAGTTCTTCGATGGCCGGATCAAGACGCAGCTCGAGCTCTTCCATACGGTGCAGCACGTGCTCGATGCCGGCGGCCGCGTACTGCTGACCGGCGACCGCTCGCCCCAGGCGCTCGCGGGCCTCTCCGAGCGGATGCGGACCCAGCTCTCCCGCGGCTTCGTCGCGGAGCTCGAGCGGCCGGACGCGATCGTGCGACGCCACATCCTGCGCGCCAAGGCTGCGGCGGGCGGCGTCCATCTCCCGGTGGATTGTCTCGATCTGCTGGTCGAGTCGACCGGCGGAAGCGTTCGCGACATCGAGAGCGTGCTGATCCAGGTCGTGACGACGGCGTCGCTGCTCGGTCGCACGATCGACCTCGCTTTGACGCGAGACGCCATCGCACGCAAATCCGGAACCACTTCACCGCTCGCCCCGCGGCGCGTCGCGACCAGCGAGATCGTGCGCATCGTCGCGGGATTCTTCGGCAAGCGGCCCGAGGCGCTCGCCGCCCGCTCCCGCCGGCGCGACGTGCTGCTCCCGCGCCAGCTCGCGATGTACCTGGCCCATCGCTACACCGACGCCTCGTTCGCGGAAATCGGCCGCTGCCTGGGCCGCGATCATCCCTCGGTCCGCAATGCGATCTCGCGGGTCGAACGCCTCGTGCTCGAGAATGCGCCGCTGCGCTATCAGGTCGAAGCGCTCTCGGAGCGCGTCGACCAGACCCTCGCGAGCCAGCGCAAGGCGCCCTCGCTCCCGGAGCGGGAGTCCGGCGCCTAGTGTCGAGTGTCGAGCGCCTAGTATCGAGCGTCAGAGCGCACCGGCTCGGGCGAGCGCACTCAGGCTCGGGCAAGCGCCAGACGGGAGGGGGCGAGAGAAAAGCCCGCGCCTTTGCGGCCTACGCCTTCGATGCCTCCGACAGAGCGCCCGAAAGAGGCGCTCGCAGAGCTAGCTGCTTGAAGAGGCGCTCAAAGAGGCGCTGAGAGCGGCGCCGAGGGAAGCGCCGTCGCCCCGGATCCCGGCCGCCCCGTCGAAGCCTCGTCGATTGCCTTGCGCCAGCGCGCGGGCCCGGAGAGCTCGACGGCCTTCTGCGGCTCCCGCGACGGCGGATCGAGCGCAGGATCCTCGAAGCGCTGAACGACGCCATAGAGCGTCGTCCGCTCGACCGGAACGCGGCCGAGCTCGCGGATCAGCCGGCGGAACTCCTCGGCCGGCGTGTTCTCGCCGAAATCTGCACCGGATTCCCGGCTGATCGACTCCTCCATCAACGTCCCGCCGAAATCGTTCGCCCCCGCCGAGAGCGCCATCTGGCCGAGCTTGTGGCCCATCTTGACCCAGGAGACCTGGACATTCTTGATCCAGGGACGCAGGAAGAGCCGCGATACCGCGATGATGCGCAGATCCTCCTCCATCGACGGGCCCGGGCGCGAGCCGAGCAGGTTGTAGAGGAGGTTCCGCTCGTGGATGAAGCCGAGCGGAACGAACTCGGTGAACCCGCCGGTCTCCTTCTGGATCTCGCGCAGGATGTCGAGATGGGCGGCGATGTGATGCGGCTTCTCGATGTGGCCGTACATCAGGGTCGAGGTCGAGCGCAGACCGATCTGGTGAGCCGCCTTGATGATCTCGATCCAACGCGCGGTCTTGAGCTTCTTCGGCGAGAGGATGTCGCGAACCTCGTCGTCGAGGATCTCGGCGGCGGTACCCGGCATCGTGCCGAGACCGGCATCGACCAGCCACTGCAGATACTCCGAGAGCTTCATCCCGCTCTTCTTGTGGCCGAAGTCGATCTCCTCGGGCGAGTAGGCGTGGATGTGGAGATCCGGGTAGGCGGATTTCACGGCGCGCAGGATGTCGCGGTAGTGGGTGTGGTCCTTGTTGGGATGGATTCCGCCCTGGATGCAGACTTCGGTCGCACCGCGCCGGACCGCGTCCTCGCATTTCGCGAGGATCTCGGCGTGAGTGCGATCGAAGGCCTCGGCGGCATCGTCCTTGTGGCGGGCGAAGCCGCAGAAGGAGCAGCCGACATAACAGACGTTGGTGAAGTTGATGTTGCGGCAGACGACGTAGGTCACGTCGTCGCCGCAATCCTCGCGGCTGGCGAAGTCGGCGGCGGCGATCAGGGCGTGGAAGTCGAGGCCGTGGACGGTCAGCAGGCGCTCGGCGTCCTTCGCCGTCAATTCGCGCTTTTCGAGCGCCTTCTCGAGCAGGCCGCGGACGTCGGGGGATACGGCGGATGTCAGTTGGTCGAGCATGTCAGGCGGCCTCCTCTTTGGACTGGTCGTTTTTCCGCTGCGCATAGCCCTCGTCGTTGGCATGGCTGCGCAGCAGAGCCCGCACCTGCGGGTCGAAGAAATCGGGCTTCCCGAGGATCCACTCGGGGTAGACGGGGCCGCGCTCGCGGAGCTCGAAGCCGGCGGCCTTCGTCTGCTCGCGCAGCCGATGCAGCGCCGGCCAGGGCGCCTCGGGATTGATGAAGTCGACCGTCACCGGCGAGACGCCGCCCCAATCGTCGACCCCCGCCGCGAGCAGCCGCGGCAGCATGTTCGAGCCGAGATTCGGCGGCGCCTGCAGATGCACCTCCGGCGGGAGGATCAGCCGCGCGAGGGCGACCCAGCCGACCACCGTATCGTCGTCGAGCGACGACGCCGCACGCATCTTCGTGCCCGGCTTGGGATGGAAGGGCTGGATGATGGCTTCCTGGATGTGGCCCCAGCGACGGGCGAGACCCGCGATCGTGCGGAGCGTGTCGACGCGCTCGGCGTCGTTCTCGCCGATGCCGAGCAGGATCCCGCTCGTGAAGGGAATCTTCAGCTCGCCCGCGATCTCGTGCATGCGGATGCGGACGGCGGGCTCCTTGTCGGGCGCGTGGAAATGCGGGCCGCCCTTCTCGCGCAGGCGGCGGCTCGTCGTCTCGAGCATGAGACCCATCGAGGCGTTGACGGGCCGCAGTCGCACGAGCTCTTCGCGCGAGAGAATGCCGGCATTGGTATGCGGCAGCATGCCGAGCTCGAGCGCCCGGCGGCAGGCTTCGTAGATGAGCTCCGTCGTGCTCGAGAGACCGCGGCTCGCGAGCAGCTCGCGGTAGCTGCCATAGGCGATCTCCGGCTTGTCGCCGAGACACATCAGCGCCTCGAGGCAGCCCGTCGCGACGCCGCCGCGCACGACCTCCGCGACCTCCTCGAGGGTGTAGGTATGGGCCTCGGCGGAGTCCGGGAGCTTCGCGAAGGTGCAGTAGGAGCAGCGATTGCGGCAGAGATTCGTGAGCGGGATGAAGATGTTGCGGGAGACGGTGACGCGATCGGCGGTCTGGCGGCGTTTGATTGCGAGGGCGGCGGCGGCGAGCGCTTCGCGGATTCCGGCATCCCGCAGACTGCCGGCCAGGGCGAGGGCCTGATCGGCTTCGAGCTCGCCCCCTTCGACGACGGCAGCGGCCCAGCGCTCCGCATCCGCCCGGGAGGGGGCGACGCGCAGGGCGTTCGGCGCCGCGGGCAGATCGGTGGGGGCCATGGAGCCTTCCTCGGCCTCCGGCGATCGGGCCGGAGGACGGCGGGGTGAGTCGGACATCATCACACACGCGCTCGGGCCCCCGCAAACCGCCGGCGGGCTCCGAATCAGACTGGGCGCCGCGGGTCGGCGGGCCGCGGCTGCGTTCGCCAGCGGCGATGGGTCCATATCCATTGCCCGGGCCAGGCCCGAACCGCCCGCTCGATCGCCTGCGTCGCCCGCTCGACGTTGCGGCGAAGCGCCTCGCCGTCGTCCGCGGCACCGGGCTCGAGGGCGAGGGGGGGCTCGATCACGAGTCGATGCCCGAGGCCGTCCGGCTCGCGGTGGATGAAGGCGGGGACGACGGGATGTCCGCGCAGCGCCGCGAGGGCGAGCGGACCGGAGCGCGTGCAGGCCGGACGGCCGAAAAACGGAACGAAGACGCCTTCTTCTCGCCGGGCATTCTGGTCCAGCATGACCAGCACGTTGCGCCCGGCCTCGAGCGCACGCAGGACGGGGAGCCCCGCCCGCCCCATCGGGATCAGCTCGGCCGGGACCCCGCCCGGCTCGCTGCCGGCCCGGGCGCGCAACGCCAGGAGCAGCCGGTCGAGCACCGGCTGCCGCGGCGCCCGATAGACGAGCGTGATCGGCACGCCGAGCGCGGCGACCTTCGCGCAGGCGAGCTCCCAGTTCCCGAGATGGGCACAGACGACGAGCACCCCGCGCGATGCAGTCACCCCCGCGGCGGCAGCGAGGACATCGAGCCCTTCGACCTCGACGCGGTCGAGCAGCTCGGCGCGCCTCGCGCTCCGCAATGCGAGCAGCTCGGCGAAGCTCTGCGCGAGATGGACGAAGACCGCCCGCGCGATCTCCTCGCGCTCCGCAGGCGAGCGCTCGGGCAGCGCCTGCGCGAGCGCCTCTTCGACCCCCCGCGCTCGCGGCGCGCGAACGCAGAACCAGGCCCGACCCAACGCCGCCGCGAGCGCGAGCGAGCGATCGATTCCGAGACGCTCGACCAGAGCCGTCAGCACGCCAATAAGAGCCGTCAGCACGCCGACCAGCCCCGCCATGCAGGCGTCGCGCAGGCCGGCCCCGAGCACCGCTGCCCGACCCGCGCGCCCCAAGCGAGCGACCGGATCAGAGGCCGCGGCGCGAGAGCTCGAGCGACTCGATCAGCGCCGCGCGCAGATTCTCGGGCTCGAGGATCTCCGACAGCGAGCCGACCTGGCGCGCGCGCTCGACGTTGTGGATCGCGTCGAACTCGGCCGCGACCGAGGCCTGCTTCTCGAGCGTGACCTCGCGCAGCACGGCATCGAGCGCCGACCGATTCTCCTCCGACGGCTGACGCCGGACGAGATCCGAACGGTCCTTGACCCGCGGATCGCCGAGCGCCTGCGCCGCCACCTCGCGGCTGAACACGACCGTCGCCGCCGGACCGCCGCCGATCACCGACGCATACGAGCCCGAGAGCGCCACCGCCTTCAATTCGTCGTTCAGCTCCTGCGAGAAGACGACGTAGGCCCCGCCGTGATAGCGCGAGACGACCGCGAAGTAGATCGGACCGCGGAAGTTGACGACCGCCCGCGCGATCTCGGCGCCGTTCTCGAGCTGGATCTTGCGCAGCGACTCCGGCGAGCCGTCGAAGCCCGACAGATTCGCGAGCACGACGACCGGCCGATTGCCCGACGCCGCGTTGATCGCGCGCGCGACCTTCTTCGACGATTGCGGGAAGAGCGTGCCGCCGTTCCAGACATCGGGCCCGTCGGGCGGATGGAAGCCGTCGCGCGGCAGGTTCCGGCTCTCGATGCCGATCAGCGTCACGGGCAGTCCGCCGACGTGCGCGTCCCAGACGATCGCCGTCTCGGCGCCGACCCAGGCGTTCCAGCGCTCGAGGAATCCGCCGTCGATGTCGATGACGGATCGCATCACGGCGCGCATCGCGAAGGGCCGCTTGCGTCCGGGATTCGTCTCGTCGTCGAAGAGCTCGCCGACGGTCGAGAGCCCATCCGCATCGCCGGCCCCGAGCGGGCTCGTCGCGATCGAGCGGTGGCGCTCGTCGCGAGTCGCGAACAGCCGCGGTCCGCGCTCGCCGGGAACGACGTAGCTGAAGCGATAGTGCTCGTAGAGGATGCGATAGGCGTCGACCAGGCTGCGCGCGTAGTACTGCGCCTCGCCGTTCGGCCCCATGATCCGCTCGAAGCCGCCGATCGCGATCTCGTCCTCGGCGGACACGGCGCCCGAGGCCTCGAGCGCCGCGCGGCCCGTCAGCACCATCGACGCGTTCTGCGTCATGATGAGGACGCCCTTCGTATGCATCAGCATCGTCGCGAGCGCATCGAAATAGCTCTGCGCGCCGACGTTGACGCCCTGGACGATGATGTTCACGATGCCGCCGGCCTGGGTGAACGTCACGATCCGGCGCACGACCCGCGCCGTCGCATCGAGGTTCTCCGTCCCGCTGTCCATCGCGATCTTCGCGCCCGACGAGACCGGCACCCACTCGAGCGGGACCGAGAGCTTCTCCGCCAGATCGAACGCCGCGACCAGCCGATCGCATTCGGGCGCCGAGAGCGCGCCCATGCCCATCGTCGGATCCGAGAGCACGAGGACGCGCAGCATCCCCTCCGGCACCTTCTCGGTCGGCGTCCGGATCAGACCGAACACGACCGCCGCCTTGTTCTGCCCGTAGGGCCTACCGGCGACGCTGATCGCGATCGGGCTCGGGCTCTTCGGATCGAGATCGAACTCCTCGAAGGAGCCCTCGCCCCCGGACGCATCCGGCGAGTCCGCCGTCAGCATCTTCACGATCTCGTACGGGTAGATCAGCCGGCGATGGCGCGCGGCGACGACCTTGCGCTCGTACTCCTGCGCCGGGAGCAGCGGCGCGTCGTGGGGCTCGCGCCAGACGAGCTCGAGCTGCTCGCCGGTGTCGCTGATGACGAGCTCGTAGGGCTGGGCCGGATCGTCGGGCCGCGCGCGATCGAGGCGGTTGAGCCGGACGACGACCTTCTCGATGCCGAGATGCCGGGTCGCCGGCGCGAGTCGGCGGGCGATGTCGTTCGCGACCTCGGGCTCGATGAAGATCGAGGGCGCCACGAAGATCGCGATCCGGTTCCACTGCAGCCTGCGCCGCGGATCGTGGATCTGGAGGATCGTGCGGAGCCGGCGGGCGGCGCGGTTGAAGACGCGCTCGAAGGTCGCGAGATGGTGGTAGAGCTCGCGGCCCGGCTCGGGAGAGCGATCACGCGCGTCGGCGAGCACGAAGATCCGCTCGTCGCCGGGCGCGCTCTTCGCGCGGCCGTGGAAGGCGTAGATGCCCTCCTCCGATTGCAGCCGCTCGAGGTCGAACGCGACGTAGCGATCGAGAGAGATGCGCTTCGCGGTCTCGGGATGGAGATCGTAATGCTCGCTCGCGAGCTCGAGGCGGCCGCCGCGACGCACGAGCGTGCGATAGATGTCGCCCTCGCCGTCGGGGGTCAGCGAGCCGACGGTGATGCGCCAATCGATCTCGCGATCGCGATAGGTGTCCTCGATCTGTGCGAGCAGCGGCTCCCAGTCGACGCCGGTGCCCGACGGGATGAGGTATTCGAGCGCGACGATCGGCGTGGCCGGATCGCGCTCGCGCAGCGACTCGGCGCCGCGCATCAGCCGATCCATCCAGACGGCCGCCTCGGCCGGGCTGCCGGTCGCCGCGAGGACGACGCCGCGATCCGCGTACTCGACGCAGTGGATCGGCTCCCCGTCGACGCGCACGGCGCGATAGGCCTCCGGAATGATCGGCGCATAACGTCGCTGGACGTGGGCGGCGAGCGCGATCACGCGGCGATTCGAATCCTCGCCGCCGATCCAGCGACCGACGCGCTCGAAGACGAGCCGCGGCGAAGAGGCGACCTCGAGCAGCACGCCGGTCGGCGGTGCGACGAGATCGACCTCCGCCTGGGCGAGCCAGCGCTCGACCGAGCTCGACGAGCGCCGGGCGCGCTCCTCGATGCCGGGCTGCTGGAAGATGACGTAGGAGGCCTCGAGCGCGGCATCGGCGACGGCGTCGGTCACCTGCGGCCGCATGCGCGCGATGCGATGCAGGGCGAGCGCGAGGCGCTCGTCGTCGCCCATGTAGTTGCCGAGCTGTGCGAGCGCCGTGATGCGGCGGAGCACGCCGAGCACGAGCGCGAGCCGCGCGGAGCGGCCCGCCTCGCAGGTCAGGAGCCGGAGCAGCGCCCGGCGCAGCGCGTCGGTCGGCTTCAGGCTCTGGACGCCGTAATGCGAGAGCGCCGCCTTCACGAGCCCGAGGTAGTCCTCGTCGATGCCCGCGCCTTCGGCCTCGACCCGGCGGACGTACATGCGCAGGCGCGCGCTGTTCGACGGGCCGGACTGGCCCGAGATCGACGCCGAGGGCGCGCGGATCGTCAGGACCTCGACGTCGGCGAAGGTCGAGAGCTCGTGCCGGATCTCCGACAGCTCGCGCCGGAACGTCTCCGAGATCGTCTCCGGGATCGAGGCCTCGAGGAACGCCGCCGGCGATTCGGAGCGCTCGGGGTTCACGTCGTAGCCCAGCAGGACCCGGCGGATCTCCTCGCGGGCCGCGCCGAGCGCCACGCGGCGCTCCGCGGGGACCGCCGCATCCGCCGCCGCGAGGTCGGCTACGCCGAGCGGCCGCTCCTCGCTCGCGCGGAACAGGAGCGACAGGGGATCGGCCTGCGTCGGGAGATCGATCCGGGCGCGTTCGCGATCCGCGCCCACATCGTCGGCGGCCTCCTCGATCACGAGGATCATGTCGCCCGCCGCGACCTGCTGACCCTTGTGGACGAGGATCTCCTTCACCGTCCCCGCGACCGGCGCCTGGAAGCCGATCTCCATCTTCATCGCCTCGAGCAGCCCGAGCGATTGTCCCGCCGACACCGTCGCCCCGACCTCGACGTGCAGCGCGACGACGACGGCCGGCGAGCCCGCGCGCACCTGTCCGGCGGTCTGCGAGCTGAAGCGCAGCGGGTGGCCGTCGACCTCGAGGCGCAGACCGCGGTCGTTGGCGTCGTAGTGGATGCGTCGCACGCGGTCGTCGATCACGAGCCGCGCCGCGTGGGCGCCTTCCTCGCGCATCGTCGCCGCGACGACGACGCCGTCGAGATGGACCCGGTAGCGCCAGGAGCCGATCGCGTAGACCTTGAGCCGATAGCTCTCGCCGGCGAAGGACAGATCGATCTGCTGGCCCTCGGAGGCGGGCAGCCGGATGCCGATGCCCTGTCCGCTGAAGACGCCCGTGCGCAGCGTCGCGCGCGTGCGCTGATAGGAGAGGATCGCGGCCCCGACGAGCGCGTCGCGGGCGAGCTCCGGATGGCTCTCGGCGAGGCTCGTCCGCTCGGCGCTGAAGCGATCGAGCCAACGCGTGTCGACGCCGCCCGCCTGGAAATCGGGGGCGGCGAGGATGTCGAGCAGATAGCCCTTGTTGGTCGCGCCGCCTTCGACGACGAGCTCGAAATCGCGAAGCGCACAGGCGAGCCGGGCGATCGACTCCTGCCGATCCTCGCCGACGGTGATGACCTTCGCGATCAGCGAATCGAAGTCCGAGGAGATCACGGTCCCCGTCGTCACGCCCGAGTCGACGCGCGTATGCGGGCCGAGCGCGGGCTCGAAGAGCGCGATGCGCCCGGGCGAGGGCAGGAAGCCCTCGTCGGGATCCTCGGCGCAGACCCGCGCCTCGAGGGCGACGCCGCGGCGTTTGCGTTCGATGCCTTCGATCGACTCGCCGCGGGCGATGCGGATCTGGATCTCGACGAGGTCGATGCCGGCGATCAGCTCGGTGAGGCCGTGCTCGACCTGCAGGCGCGGGTTCACCTCGAGGAAGAAGAAGTCCTCGCCCTTCAGCAGGAACTCGACGGTCCCGACGCCGCAGTAGCCGACGTGGCGGACGAGGCTCGTCGCCGCGTTCTCGAGCCGCTCGAGCAGGGCGTCCGAGAGGCCCGGCGGCGGCGCCTCCTCGACGACCTTCTGATGGCGGCGCTGGACCGAGCAGTCGCGGCAGCCGAAGGCGCGGGCATGGCCGTGCTGATCGGCCGCGACCTGCACCTCGATGTGTCGCCCGCCGCGGACCATCGCCTCGACGAAGAGCGCGCCGTTGCCGAACGCCGCGGTCGCCTCGGCGCTCGCCGAACGGAAGGCCTCGGCGAGGCCTTCGGCACTCTCGACGATGCGGATGCCGCGGCCGCCGCCGCCGGCCGTCGCCTTGAGCACGACCGGAAATCCGATGCGCTGGGCGTGCGCGAGGGCTTCGTGCTCGTCGGCCAGCGCGCCGCCGCTCCAGGCCGAGACCGGAACGCCCGCCTTCTCGGCGAAATGCTTCGACTGGATCTTGTCGCCCAGCGAGCGCATCGCCTCGGCGCTCGGGCCGAGAAAGAGGATGCCCTCGGCGGCGAGACGCTCGACGAAGGCCGGATCCTCGGCGACGAAGCCCCAGCCCGGCCAGACCGCGTCGGCCCGCGATTCCTTGAGCGCGGCGATGACGCCGTCGTGATCGAGATAGGCGGCCACCGCGCCCCGCGGCGACGGCATCAGGATCGCGAGATCCGCCTGGCGGACGAAGGGCGTGTTGCTGTCGGGCGCGGTGAACAGCGCGATCACCTCGAGGCCCCCGCCCTCGCGCGCGCGCAGGCTCTTCGCCGTCCGCAGACAGCGCACCGCCGCCTCGCCGCGATTCACGATCGCGAGCCGCTCGATGCGTCGCGTCCCGGCCGGTCGATTCGTCTCGCTCACGTTCGTCATCCCGTCATCCATGCTGTGGCCATCCTCCCGATCGGGTCCCCCACGAACCCGCCTGGACGATGGACGCCGAGCGCCCATGCGGGGCGCTCGGTGTAGAGAGACTGCTCGCTCCGGCCGCGGCGGCCGGAAGACGCATCGGCGTCCGGGGCCGACGACGACGACGTGCTCACGCCCGCGTCCGAGCGCGGGCGCCGATCGTCGTCCGCGGCGCTCGCCTCGCGGAACGCGAACGCGACGAAGCGGCCGTGATGCGAGAGCGAGAGCGATCCGCAGAGCGCGCGCCCGTCGAGCGCGACGGCCGGAACCCGCGCATCGCCCGCGTCCGCCCGGCGAGCGATGCCGAGCCGCGACGGGTCGACGCCCAGCGTCCGCGCAATCTCGCGAACGGCGAGTCGCCGCACCGCGAGCCCCGGCTCTTCCCCTCGCTCGCCGAGCGCCTCGATCGCCATCACGACGCGCGCCCAATCGCCGTCCGCCGGCTGCGCCACGACGTGGACGAACGCCGGCGTCTCGAAGCTGCGCAGATCGAGCACGAGCGCACCGCCTCGTGGATCGATGGCGAGCTCGAGCCGGCCGCGGCGGCACTCGACGGATCCCGGGAGGAGGCTCGCCCCGAGCGCGCCTTGCGGCGAGCCGGGGGCCTGCGCTTCCCGGCTCGGCGCCTCGCGCGGCCCGAAGCGCGCGACGAGGCGGGCCGGGGAGAAGACGAAGCGGGGATCGATCTGCCGGCCCAGCTTGTAGGCGGCTTCCTTGGCGCCCCAATGGGCCCAGCGGCGTGCCTGCGGATGCGGGTCCGCGGCGATCGCCCGCCGCTCTTCGTCGGCGAAGACCCGCAGATCGAAGCGGCGGCGGAAGGTCTCGGGGCGGGCGTCGACGTCCTCGAGATCGACGACGTCATTTCCGAGCATCGCAGTATTCCTCTTCCATCCGCATCAGCTGGCGCACGATCTGCTGGGCGAGATCGCGCGAACGCCGCACACCGCGGACGTCGCTCTTCGGCTCGATGCACGCGAGCGAGACGTCCACCGTATCCCCCGGCTCCGGCCAATCGCCCCAGGTCGCCTGCCGGCGCCCCCGCTGATAGACGCAGAGCACGCGACAGCCCGGCACGGCCCCGACGATCCGCCCGACGCCCCAGGCCGCGGCCGTCTCCTCGACGCGCCCCGTGCGGCTGCGACCGGCCTCGGGAAAGATGCAGGCCGTCTCGCCCCGGGCGACCAGATACTTCACGCGCTCGAGCACGTCGCCGACGTCCTCCCGCGCTCCGCCGCGCGTGATCGGAATGCATTTCGCGATGAAGATGAGCAGCCGCTGGAATCGGGTACGTCCGAAATTGGTGCGCTCCGGCGTGTTCCAGGGCAGCTCGTCCGGATGCGTCAACCAATAGAAACCGGAGCCGAGCGCCCAGGCGATCAGGAACGAGTCGACCATCGTCAGATGGTTCGCGCAAACCAGCAGCGGGCCCTTCGACTCGGCCCGGATCCGCCGGTAGGTCGCTCGCACGCGCCGGACGTCGGCGATCCGATACCGGAACCAGAACCGCATGACGAGCACCGACGCGCCGACCCAGATCGGCCCCGCGATCATGCTGACGAGCCGCTGGCGCGCATGTCCGCGCACCATGTCCGGATCGGACCGCTCCGCACTGCGGATCACGGCCTCCGGGCCCACCTCCGGGCCCGAGAGCGGCGCCTCATTGCTCGCGACGTCCTGCCCCATTGGAGTGCTCCATGGGATGCTCGACACCCTGGCCCGATTCCCGGACTAGAGCTTGCCCGCGATCAGATTCACCGCGTCACCGACGGTGTTGACCTTGTCGACGTCCTCGTCGGCGATCTCGATGTCGAAGTCGTCCTCGAAAGCGATCACGACGTCGACGAGTCGCGCCGAGTTGACCTTGAGATCCTCGAGGATGTTCGTCTCCATCGACACCTTCGCCAGCGCCGCCTCGTCCTTCACCCAGGGCGTGAGGATCTTCACGACCCGGTCCATCACTTCCGCTCGGTCCATCTGCTCTGCTCCTCTTCTTCTCTTTTTCTCTGAGAATCTTCTCTGAGCATCTTCTCTGAGAATCGCTCTCGGGCCGACCGCTCTCGAGTCAGCGCATTCCCCCGAGGCTACGCCCGATAGCGCCGGAAAACCAGACACGCGTTGACGTCCCCGAAACCGAAGCCCGCCTTGACCAGCACGTCGAGGTCCGGGAGCTCGCGCATCTCGTGGGGGATCGACGCCGCGTGCTTCTCGATCTCCGGATGCACGTCCTCGCAATTGATCGAGGGATGCACGAAGCCGCGGGCCACCATCAGGACCGAGGCCACCGATTCGATGCCTCCGGCGGCGCCCAGGGCGTGGCCGATCATGCTCTTGGTCGCCGTGATCGGCGGGAGCGTCCCCGGGCGGCGGCGCAGCGCCTTCTCCCAGGAATCGACTTCCTTCGGATCCGCACCGGTCGCCGTCAGATGCCCGTTGATGGCATCGACCTGCTCGGGGGCGACGTGCGCGTCCGCCAGAGCCCCCGCGATGCAGCGCTGGACGCTCGTGGGGTTGGGCGCCGTCATGCTGCCCCCCATGCGGTGGCCGCCGCAGTTGACCATGCCTCCGACGAGCTCGGCGTGGATGCGGGCGCCCCGGGCCAGCGCGCTGTCGAGGCTCTCGAGCATGACGACCCCGGCACCGGAACCCGGGATGAACCCGCCCGCCGAGGCGGACATCGGCCGCGAGGCCTTCTCGGGCTGGTCGTTCGAGCCGCGGTTCAGCACGCGCATCGCGTCGAAGCCGGCCCAGATGTAGTGGCTCGCCGCCTCGGCACCGCCGCAGAGCATGCGCTCGGCGAGACCGGCGCGGATGCGCTCCATGCCCATCACGAGGGCCTCGCTGCCGGTGCTGCAGGCGCTCGAGTTCGTCGTGACCTGGTTGCCGAGGGCGAGCTGGCCCGAGATGCGCGCCGAGATCCCGCTCGCCATGACCTGCTCGACGGAGGTCGAGCCCATGCGGCGGACCTTCCCGGCGTTGGTGAACGGCACGACCTTCTCGGCGATCGTGTCCATGCCGCCGATGCCGGTGCCGAGGATCGCGCCGGTGTCCCAGTCGACGACGTCGGAGTCGCGCGAAGGGCGCTCGAGGCCGGCGTCCTGCCAGGCTTCGAGGGCGGCGAGGCTCGCATAACGATGATTCATGTTCATCGCGAGCAGCTCTTCTTCGGAAAAGGTCGACTTGCAGAGCGCGTCGACGCCGGTCGGCGTGCCCGCGACCGTGCAGGCGAACTGGGCGTCGATCATCGACTGCTGGGTCTTGAGGCCCGAGCGGCCCTTGCGCAGCGCGAGCTCGAACTCGGCGACGCCGTTTCCGTTCGGCGCGATGACCCCGAGGCCCGTGATCACCACCCGTCTCCGAGCATTCCGTGCGTTCGATCCGCTCATCGCGGTACTCCCATGCCCGACAGCTCACCGGAACAGACGAGCGTTCCGTCGTCGAGCTTCATCTCGAAAGAGGCCCGGAGCTTCTTCCTCCGGAAGAACTTGACGCGCCCGGTCGTCGTCACGCGCGCGCCGGGCAGGACCGTGCCCGAGAAATCGACGGCGCAGTCGGTGAAGATCGTCAGGATCTTCTCGAGCTCCTCGCGCGAGGTCTCGAGCGCGTAGAGATAGATGCCGAAGGCGACGACGGCGGCCTGGGCGGCGGTCTCGACGAGGATGACGCCCGGCGTGATCGGGTTGCCCGGGAAATGGCCGCGGTAGAAATCCGAGTCGGGCGGGAACGTGTAGCGCGCGACGATGTGCTCGGCGTCGAGCTCGACGATCTCGTCGATGAAGCGGAACGGCGCCTGCTGGGGCACCGCCGCGAGCACCTGCTGCTTCGACAGCGTCTCACCCACCGTACATGCCTCCGTTGACATGCAGCACGCTGCCCTGGATGTAGCTGCCGCGGGTCGCGAGGAATGCGACGACGTCGGCGATCTCGTCGGCGCTGCCCATGCGCGCGAGCGGGATCTTGGCGAGGATCGACTGCTTGATCTCGGCGGGCAGCTCGTCGGTCATGTCCGTGTCGATGAAGCCCGGGGCCACGGCGTTGACGAGGATCTCGCGGCCCGCGAGCTCCTGGGCGAGGGATTTCACGAAGGCGTCGAGGCCGGCCTTCACCATCGTGTACGGGATCTGGCCGGCGTTGCCCGTATGCCCGACGACGCTCGAGATGTTGATGATGCGGCCCGTTCCCTTGCGCAGCATGAAGCGGCGCAGCACGAGCTTCGTCAGGTACCAGGTCCCGCGCGCGACCGAGGCGACCGCGTCGTACTGCTCGAGGTTCATCGAGAGCATCGGCGCGTTGACGTTGTAGCCCGCGTTGTTGACGAGCACGTCGACGCGACCCGCCGCGTCCTTCAGCTCGGCGACGAGCCCGTCGAGGCTCGCTGGATCCATCAGATCCGCCTTGATCAGGAAGGCGCCGCCCGGCGTCGCCGCGAGCTCGCCTTCGAGCTTCTTCGCCTTCTCCTCGCTCGAGCGGTAATGGATGCCGACGCGAAAGCCCTCGCTCGCGAGTCGCCGGCAGCAGGCCGCGCCGATCCCCGTGCCGCCGCCGGTCACCAGGGCCACCGGCTTGTCACTCGCCTCGCTCATCGCTCCATCCTCCCGCCCCGGGCGTTCGCGGATTCGTAGGGGTAGTCCGGGTAGTCGATGTCGCGGAACAGGCCGACGCGGGCGCCCTTCACCGTGTAGATCTCCTGGTCGTCGATCAAGACCCGCGCGTCGCCGATCACCATCGAGGCGCCGGCATTCTTCAGCTCGGTGTACCGCTTGATGTCGACCTCGTAGCGCATGACCTTGTCGTGGGGCCGGATCTGGCCGAAGAACTCGACTTCGCCGCAGCCGAGCGCGCGGCCCGCACCGACGCCGCCGCGCCAGTTGCAGTAGAAGCCGAGCAGCTGCCAGACCCCGTCGAGGCCCAGGCAGCCGGGCTGGACGGGATCGCTGATGAAATGGCAGTGGAAGAACCAGTCGTCGACGCGCACGTCGCGCGCCGCGCTGATCTTGCCGCGGCTCTTGTCGCCGCTGATGTGGTCGATGCGGTCGACCATCAGCATGGGCGGGACGGGCAAGCGCGCCTTGAAGCCGTCGGGCGCGTCCTGGATCAGGCGGCCGTAGGCGAAGGCGAGCAGATCCTGCTGGCTGAAGGCATCGCGGCTCGTGAACTCGGCATGGGTCAACATCGATCGATTCGCCTTGTCGTGGCTGGAGACTTCTCGGGGCGGATGCCTTCTCTGGGCTGAAGCTTCTTCAGGGCTGAAGCTTCCTCTGGGCTGAAAATTCCTCAGGGCTAGAGAGAGTCCGTGTCGCCGAAGCGCATGAGGTAGCTGCCCCAGGTCAGCCCCGATCCGACGCCGACGACGCAGATGTCGTCGTTCTCCGTCCATTTGTCCCAGCGCTGCGAGATGACGCTGCCCGACGATGCACCCGCCGTATTGCCGAAGAACTCGCAATTCGAATGGTGACGATCCTCGGGGACGTCGCAGCGCTTGCAGACGCTCTCGAGCATGCGGCGATTCGCCTGATGGCCGACGAAATGGAAGTCGCGGCCAGGGGTCTCGTACTGGTCGCGGGTCTCGATGAGGAGGTCGGAGGTCTTGCGGATCGCGAAGGTCTGGACCGTGCGGCCTTCCT
>CAUJGH010000243.1 GCA_963169575.1 Myxococcota bacterium
GTGCGTTTTGCTAGGGCGTTGCAGGCGCCCATCGTCTATGCCGCGGACGTCGAGCCCGCGATGATCGACCATCTGAAGGCGCGCGCCGAAAACGAGGGACTCGCGAACGTCGTCCCGATTCTCGCTGGGACGGCGTCTCCCCATCTGCCGTCGCCGGTCGATCTCGTGCTGGTCGTCGACACCTATCATCACATCGGCGATCGGGTCGCCTATTTCCGGCGGTTGCTCGATTCGATGACGCCGGATGCCCGGCTCGCGATCATCGATTTCCGCAAGGATTCGCCCGAGGGACCGCCCCTGGCGTTCCGCTTCGAGCCCGACCAGATCAGCCGGGAGCTGGTCGAGGCGGGCTACGCGCTCGACGCACGCCACGACTTTCTGCCGCGTCAGCATTTCCTCGTCTATCGACGAGCGAGCGACTAGCATGTCGACGAGTCGCAAAGTGCTGAGATCCGTCATTCTCGCCGCCGGCGTCGCGTTGCTCCTCGGGGAAGCGGCCTTCGCCGCCGATCCCGACGCCTTCGTCGGCCGCTGGCTCACCGAAGATCAGGACGGCCATCGCGATTCGATCGTCGAGATCACGCGCAGCGGCGAGATCTACGTCGGGCGTGTCGTCTGGATGAAGTACGACGTCTATCCCGAGAGCGATCCCCGCGGCTGGACGGGCCGGCCGATCGTCGACCGCGAGAATCCCGATCCGGCCCTGCTGACGCGGCCGATCCTCGGCGTCGAGATGTTGACGGGCCTGCGCTTCGACGGGGAGGCCTGGAGCGGCGGTTCGATCTACACCCCGCGCAAGGGCGAGACCTACTCTGCGAGCGCCTGGCTCGAAGGGGCCGACACGCTGCAGATCCGCGGGTACATCGGCACGCCGTGGCTCGGCAGGACCGTGACCTGGCGGCGTGCGCCGGCTCCGGGCTTCGAGCGGATCGGTGCTGGCGAAGTCGAGCACGGGGGAGAGCGCCGCCCCTGACCGGGTGCAGGCCCGGCGCGTCGACCAGCGCGCCGACGATGCGCTCCTCGCGCCGATCGCCTCCCGACCGGCCCGGCCTGGAGTCGCGCCGCTGCGCCTCGGCTGCGCGTGAGCTGCCGGCCTGTTTCATGGTCTCGCCCGGCGTGCACGAGCCGCCTACTCTGGAGCCGTGATCGAGGTCCGCGCTTCTCGGTGAGCGAATGGCCCGTCGATCGTCCTGTCGGCGAGTCAACCATGGGGACGCGCATTGATCGAGCCGCTCGTCGTCGTCGTCGTGCCGGTCTTCGATGGCGCCGATCTGCTCGCAGGTTGCCTCGAGAGCATTCTCGCCCAGACCCATCGGGATCTGATCGTCATCGTCGCCGACAACGCGAGCACCGATGGCTCCGTCGCGATTGCGGAGAAATTCGTCGCACGCGATCGGCGCGTTCGCCTCGTGCGTCACGAAGTCCATCTGCCGATGCTCGATCATTGGAACCGCGCCTTCTCGTATGCACCCGAGCAGGCCTCCTACGTGAAGCAGCTGAACGTCGACGATCGCCTGCGGCCCGACGGTCTGCGGCGTCTGGTCGAGGTCGGGGAGGCGAATCCCGGAGTCGCGGTCGTGAGCGCACGCTTCATGTTCGGCCGGCAGTGCCTGCCGCGTCTTTCCCACGATGCCGTCACGATCGTTCCGGGACGGGAAGCCGTCCGCGAGGTGCTGCGGGGCGGTCCGACCCATCTCGGTCATCCCTCCGCCCTGTTGCTCCGGTGCTCGGCCATCCGTTCCTGGTCCAGGTTCTACGAGGCCGCGCCGTTCCCGCCCGGATTCTGGCCGCCGCAGCCCCTTCCGCAGGCGGACAAGGAAGCCTGCTTCGATCTCCTCGAGCGCTTCGATCTCGCCTTCGTCCCCGAAATCCTCGCCGATCTGCGATCGGACGAGGGGACATCGGCGACGGGGGTCAGCGGACGCGTCGGGGCATGGCACGTCGGCCGGATGGAGACCCTCCTGCGCCACGGTCAGCGCTTCCTGAGCGAAGAAGACCGTCGACGATGGATCCACCGCGCAGCGCGCAAATATCTGCGATCGCTCGCATGGCGAACGCTCTCGGGCGCCCCGCTGCGTGTGCCGGAGTTCCTCGCCTACCAGCGCCTGGCGCTTCCGCACGTGCTCGGGCAGCTGAGGGGTCTCGATGCGACCGGTGGGGCGATCGCGGGATTGACGCTTTGGGCCGCCCTGTTCCGGGCAGGCGCCGGAGTCGTCGAAGTGTCGGGGAGATGATCGGGATTCGGGACCCGGCACGGCCGGTCCCGAACGTTGCGGCTCGCTCGAATCGGTCGAAGGTCGAGCACCGCTCAGTCGATCGTCGCCTGCTGTCGCCGGCGGCTCAAATGGCCGGGTAGCCGAAAGAGATCGTGCAGGAAGGGCAGCGGATCGCGCAGGTCGAGCACGGCGCAGCGACGCACGCCGCGCAGCGATCCGAGATAGGCGAGGGCTCCGAGCTCGCCGGCGCGCCAGGCCTCCCAGGCCGCGGCGAAATCCCGTTTCAGGCAGACCCAGCGTGCGCCCGGGAAGCGGGGCTCCGGCAGGCTGGAGAACGACTCGCCTGCGAGCGATCGATGGGCGAGCCAGATCATCTCGATGCCGGCTGCGTCGGCGACGAAGACGCCCATGCCGGGTCGACCGAGGTTCGCCTCGATCACGAAGAGCCTGCCCGTGCGCCCGTCGCGCTTCATGTTCACGGTCGCATGGCCCCGATGATCGAGGCTCGCGAGCAGCGCCCGTCCGCATCGCTCGATTTCGTCGTCCCGGCAGTGCTCGGAGAGGGTCCCGCTGCCCGTCCGTCGCGGCCATTGTCGCAGCTTGTGGCCGACGCATTCGGCGACGAGCCGCCCATCCTCGCCGATGAACGCATAATACGAGTACATCCGATCGTCCCCGCCCTCGACGTATTCCTGGACGACGAAACGGTCGTTCCAGGTCCGGCAACGGGCGTAGAGCCGCTCGAGCTCGTCGGCATCCGACGCGACGAAGAGCTTCGTACGAGCCTGCTGGATCCAGCGCTCGTTCTTCACGTCTGGCTTGAGCAGGAACGGCGGTCTCAGCTCGGCCGCCGCGCGGCGCAGATCGTCGAGGCTCTCGACGGCCGCCGTGCGCGGGATCGGGACGGCATGCGCTCCGGCATGACGTGCGAAGGCGACCTTGCCGAGCGCGCGCTCGATCGAGCGCCCACCCGCGTTCGAGAGGCGGAACGACGAACCCAGCGCCACACCGTTCCGCGCGAGGAAGAAGACCGCAGCATCGGTCGCTGGAATCAAGACCGGTCGATCGTCCGTGGCGAGCGGGCGCAGACACGCGAGCAGGCCCGCGTCGTCACGCGGAGCCGGCAGGACGCGCTCGACGCAGCGGGTACGCGTCGCGAAATGTCTCGGATCGTGGGCGATTCCGGTGACGCGCACGCCCCGCCGATGAAGGGCCCGCGCCGTCTGCAGACCCGTGATGCAGTCGAGTCCGAGCACGATCGCGGACGGGGTCGAGGTCGTTCGATCGATCACGCAGCTCCGCTCGCTGAGCGATCGGGGACGAGGGCCGATCGACGCCTCGATCGTCGCGCGAGGTTGCCCCGCGATCAAGCCGTCGCGATGATCGCCGGACTGGAATCGACGCGGAGAGTCCGCCGAAGCATCGGGCTCGCGGGTCGGGATCGTCGCCGAACGGAGCCTTGATTGATTCCCACGCCCCCCGACCGCTTCGAGGAATGGCTCCGACTCCCGGTCGCGGGACCCGAGGGCGATCCGCGCTTCGAAGTCCGGCGGGCCCGCCCGGAGGAGTTCGCGCGGATCTACGACTGCGTCGATGCCGCCTTCGGCCGCAAACGCCCTCGCGCACTCTTCGAATGGCTCTACTGCGACAATCCCTTCGGCCGGGCGCGCTGCTGGATCGTCCTCGAGCGGGCGAGCAATGCGCTCCTCAAGACCGGAGCGAGCTTTCCGTGGCCGATCTGGCGGGGCCGCGAGCCTCTCCTCGGCGCCCTCTCGGGCGACGCGTGCACGATACCAGCCTGGCAGCGCAAGGGGCTCGCCGCGGTGCGCCGTGCGCAGACCCGGGCCCACCCGTGGTATGCGGAATTCTGTGGAATCGCCGGTCCGAACGAGGGATCGCGCGCCGTCAGCCAAAAGGCCGGCGAGGGCGACCAGCTCCTCGGGATGTTGCGAGGCGCCAGTCTGCCGCTGCGCGCCGCGTCGCTCCTCGAGCGGATCGGCGCGCCCGCCCGGGTCGCCAGGGCGCTCGGCAGCGTTGCCGACGGTGTGCTCTCGACCTGGCGGCAGCGGGCGCGGCGCGGGGCTGCGCGCGCCGGCGGGCGGGTCGAACAGGTCGCCCGGTTCACGGCCGGCTTCGACGCCGTGACGCTGCGCTGCATGGACTGGCCCCTCTACTGGTCGCCCCACAACACGGACTTCCTGAACTGGCGCTATCTCGCCCATCCGGTCGAGTCCTATGTCGCCCTCGCGCTGATCGAAGACGAGACGCCGACGGCCTACGCGGTCGTCTGTCTCGAGCGGGAGAAGGCGACGCTCGCCGAGCTCGTGGTCGAGGCCGATCCGCCAGACCGCGCGGCGAAGCTGCTGGCCGCAGTGATCGACGTCGCACACGAGGCCGGCTGTGCCTCGCTCAACTTCTTCGCGCCGCCCGGCTGGCGCCACTGGCGTTCGCTCGCGCGAGCGGGCTTCCTGCCCTACCGCACGAAGAACCATCTCGAGGTGTTCGGCAAGCGGTGGGAGCCCGAGGTGCTCGACATTCGCAACTGGCAGGTCGTGCCGGGCGATCGCGACTTCCGTTGAGATCGTGGCCGGGACGGTCGTGCGGGCGTGTCGACGCGAGTGCCGGGCAGTCGGCGCTAGAACTGGATCGGGTCGAGCGTGTAGGCGAACGTGACCACGGCGAAGTAGATGTCCGCCGATGGCTGCGAGATGCCCTGGTCTCGCCCCTGGGTCCGCCGGTAGCGGAACTCGAAGGTCGCGCTCTGATGGCGGGTGAAGGCGGTGCGCACGCCGCCGATCGCCGTCACGCTCTCCCGGCGCTCGGCGCGGTCGTCGGTTCGGGTGAAGGCGACCGACCGCTCGGCCGCGCCGCCGACGCCGCTGACGATGGTGAAATCGACGATCGTCGCCTCGGTCAGCGTCTCGCGGCGGTCCCAGCTCGCGGCGACGAAGGGACTGAATCGCAGATTCGGCGGGGAGAATTCCGCTTCGGCATAGACCTGGTCGAGGCTCGAGGCGAGTCCACCGCCGGAAGTCGTGCTCTGGCGACGGGAGTAGGCGGCCTCGAGGTTCCAGCTTCCGAGGGCGGCCCGGATCGACGCGGCGCCGAAGCCGGTGACCACGGAGTCTTCGCCGAAGCCCGTGCCGAAGCCGAGATCGAAGGATTCGCGTGGTCCGAGATCGCTCGCCGGAACGGGATTGGATCGGAGATCGCAGTTGCTCGCGACCGGCACGCCGATTCGCGG
>CAUJGH010000244.1 GCA_963169575.1 Myxococcota bacterium
CCGCCGATGCAGCGGCCGCCGCCAACGGACTCGCGGAGCGTGTCCGTTTCGAATGCGTCGCGATCGACGCGCTCCCCGAGGCGACCGGCTTCGAGCTGATCGTCGCGAACCTGCTGAAGCGCGAGATGCTGCCCATCGCCGGCGAGATCGCGAGGCGTCTCGCGCCGGCGGGCAGTCTCGTGCTGGCGGGACTGCTCGAAGAGGACGCGGCGGAGGTCGCGGCCTGCTTCGCGCAGTTCGGGCTCGTCGAGCAGGAGCGGCGGGTGCGCGTCGATCCGGTCGGACGCTGGATCTCGCCGCGCTACGAGCGCTCCGGCGCGGGGCCGGCGTCGCGGACGAGCCAGTCGGCGTAGACCTCGCGCAGCAGCGCTTCGAGCGGAATGCGCGGCTGCCAACCGGTCGCCCGGCGCAGCCGCGATGCGTCGCCGACGAGCCAGTCCGTCGGACGGAAGCGCGCGGGATCGACCTCGACCCGGGCTTCGACGCCGGCAATGCGCAGCAGCGTCTCGAGCACCTCCCGGATCGCGATCCCCACCGAGCCGGCGACGTGGTAGACGTCCGCCGGGACGCGCCGATCGAGCAGCGCGAGATAGGCGTCGACGACCTCTTCGACATGGAGGAAGTCACGGACCGAGTCGAGATTGCCGACGCGCAGCGCGGGCTCGGCATCGCCGCGGCGGATGGCGGCGACCTGTCGCGCGAAGCTCGAGACGACGAACTGATCCGATTGGCCGGCGCCCGTGTGGTTGAAGGCGCGCACGCAGACGACGTCGAGGCCGGCCTCCGCGGCGATGCGGCCGAGCAGCTCGGCGGCGGCCTTCGTGCGGGCGTAGGGCGAGCGCGGGAAGAGCGGCGTCGACTCGTCGAGGGGCGCCGAGCGCGTGCTCGTCGCCGTATACGCATCGGCCGAGCCGACGAGCAGGACGCGGGCCGCGGGCGCCGTCGCCGCCACGCTCGCGAGCAGCGCGCGGGTCCCGAGATAGTTGATCCGGTAGCAGTCTTCCGGCGCGCGCATCGAATGGGCGACGCTCGAGAGCGCGGCGAGATGGACGACGGCGTCGGGCCGGAAGTCTGCGAGGGCGGCCTCGAGGGCGGAGCGGTCGGCGATGTCGGTCTCGCGGTCGGTGCCGAGGGCGGTATGCCCGGCGGCCGCGAGGCGGGGGAGGAGGCGTCGACCGACGAAGCCCGATGCGCCGGTGACCATGACCCGCATGGAGCGAGGCTGACAGAGCAGGGGGCGCCGGGCAAGCCGCGATCGGATGCACCCCCGGCCAGGCGGCCAGTCCGGCAGCGCCCGGCGCCGGGCGATCGGCGAAGCAGCGGCGCGGTCTTGACCGGCCCCTGCGCGATCGGGGAAGATGCCGCCATGATCATCGGCGTCGCGGGTCGCAATGGAGCAGGCAAGGGCGAGCTCGTCCAATTTCTCGAAGCGCGCAGCTTCACGGCCCACTCGCTCTCGGACGTGATCCGGCAGGAGCTCGCCCTGCGCGGGTTGCCGGAGAGCCGGGAGCGCATGATCGAGGTCGGCCAGGAGCTGCGCCGGCGCTCGGGGCCGGGTGCGCTCGCGCAGAAGCTCGTGAAGCAGCTGCGGCCCGATCGCAATTATGCGATCGACTCGATCCGGCATCCGGTCGAGGTCGAGATCCTGCGCCACTGCGGCCAGACCTTCCATCTCGTCTGGGTCGACGCGAAGCTCGAGACGCGCTTCCAGCGCATGCGGGTGCGCGGCCGCTCGGGCGATCCCCAGACCGTCGCCGATCTCGAGCGGCTCGAGTCGCTCGAGCGCGGCAGCGACGATCCGAACGCCCAGCAGCTCGACGCCGTCGAGGCCGAGGCCGACTACCGGATCACGAACGACGATACGCTCGAGGCCTTCCAGAAGCAGATCGAGCTCTGGGTCCAGTCGAATCTGGCGTTCGCGCGGCCGGGCTGGGACGATTATTTCATGTCGATCGCTCGCGTCGTCGCGTCGCGCAGCAACTGCGTGAAGCGCAAGGTCGCGGCGGTCGTCACGATCGATCGCCGCCTGATCTCGACCGGCTACAACGGCACGCCGCGGGGCACGCGCAACTGCAACGAGGGCGGCTGCCCGCGCTGCAACAGTCTCGCGCTCGGCGGGACGCGCCTCGACGAATGCCTCTGCTCCCACGCCGAGGAGAACGCGATCACGCAGGCCGCCTACCACGGCGTCCCGCTCAAGGGCGCGACGATCTACTCGACGTTCTCGCCTTGCCTGCAGTGCACGAAGATGATCATCAACTCGGGCATCGTCGAGGTCGTCTACCAGAGCGACTATCCGCTGGGTCGCGTCTCGCTCGATCTGCTCGCCGAGGCCGGAATCGCGCTGCGCCAGGTCGACTAGGCGCGGGACCGGAAAGGGCCTCCGAGCGGCGAGGGCCCCGGACCGGGGGGCGCTCCGCGTCCGACCTCCGCATGCGGTCGGCTGCGTCCGTCTGCCGGTGCGCTGCCGGTCGTCTTCTGCCGGAACGGGCGCCCGAGCCCCGTACGACTCGGATCCCGGAATTCTCCCGACGTTGTGCTCAATTCGGCTCCGGATCCCACCGAATCCGCGAATCACGACCGAACCCGCGCGCCGCGGCCGTTCGATGGGATTCGTGTGCGGGGGGATCGATGCGACCGAAGCCGACGCGCCTCATGGACCATCGCGAGTACCCCGTGCTCTACGTCGACGACGAGCGCGACAACCTGCGCGTCTTCCAGCTGACCTTCCGGCGCGACTTCACGCTGCTGACCGCCGAGAGCGCGAAGGCCGGCCTCGAGCTGATGGCCCAGCATCCCGTCGCCGTCGTGCTCTCGGACCAGAAGATGCCCGGCATCGAGGGCGTCGAGTTCCTGCGTCAGGTCCGCGAGCTCGATGCCCGCGCCATCCGCATCCTGGTCACCGCCTACGGCGACGCCCGCATCCTCGGCGACGCCATCAACGCGGGCAACATCTACCGCTACATCCCGAAGCCCTGGGAGCCCGAGGACATGCGGCTCACCGTCCAGCGGGCCATCGAGGCCTATGCCCTCGAGGCCGAGCGGGCGACGCTGCTCGAAGAGCTGATGATCCTGAATCGCCTCTCCCGCACGATCCACCGAGAGATCGACCGCGGCCGCCTCTACGACACGCTCCTGACCGCGCTGCGTGACGAGCTCGATTTCGACGGCTGCAGCGTGCTGCTCTTCGACGAGAACGCGGATCGCCTGCGCTTCGTCGCCCACGAGCCGGAGGACGAGGTCGCGCGCCGTCTGCGGGATCTCGTCATCGAGGCGGACGAGACGCCCGGATTCCTCGATCGGCTGGGCAAGGGCGAGTCGCAGCTGCTCCACGGCGATGCGGCGGCCGAGTTCGAGGCGCCGGTCCGGGCCTGGATGACCGAGGTCGCGGCGGAGGAACTCTTCGTCGTCCCGCTGGTCGGCAAGGAGCGCGTCGTCGGAGCGCTCGCCGTCGACAATCGGCGCGGCGGCCAGCGTCTCGCCGCCGATGGCCGGATGCTGGTCGAAGGCCTCGCGACCCAGGCCGTCATCGCGATCGAGAATGCCAAGCTCGTCGACGATCTGCGCCGATCCCGCGCGCAGGTCCGCCGCGTCGATCGGCTCGGGACGCTCGGGACGCTCGCCGCCGGACTCGCCCACGAGATCAACAATCCCCTGACCTCGCTCAATACCTTCATGACGCACGCGCCCGAAAAGCGAACCAGCGACGATCCGAGCTTCTGGGGCGAATATCACGAGCTGGCCTGCGGCGAGCTCGAGCGGATCCGAGGCCTCGTCGAGGCGATGAGCCGCCTCGGCCGCGGCGGACCGGCGCCGACCAACGGCAAGAGCGAAGTCGACGTCGCCGAGGTCGTGCGACAGGTCGTCCGGCTCCTCCACCGCGAGACCGAGAAGGCGGGCGTGACGATCCATCTCCACGTCGGGGTCGACGTCCCGGCGGTCGACGCCGTGCGCGACCAGATCCACCAGGTCTGTCTCAACCTCGCACTCAATGCGATCCAGGCCAGTCGATCCGGCGGCTCGATTTCGATCGCCGTCGATCCCGATGGTCCGATGGACGCGCCGACGGGCGTCCGGATCCGATTCCAGGACGCCGGCGAAGGCATCTCCGAGGAGAATCTCGAGAAGATCTTCGATCCGTTCTTCACGACGAAGGACCCCGACAAGGGAACCGGCCTCGGCCTCATGATCTCCCACCAGATCATCGCCGATCACGGAGGCTCGATCGAAGTCGAGAGCGCTCCGGGAGATGGCGCGACGTTCTACGTGCGCCTGCCGAGCCGCTCGCCCGCCGTCCCGAACGGGGCCAGCGGCGACACGGACTCGAGGCGCACGACGGACGCCTGAGTCCGGTGCTTGACGCTCGGGAGTGGATTCCAGAGAATCCGCCCGCCCTGCCCAGGCACGGGACGGGAGGGGGATCCAGCGATGAGCGATGAGCGGTCAGGGCGAGCGACCCGCGCGGTTCGCGTACGAATCTCCGCCGGGATCGCCGCGACTGCGGTGACCTTCGTGCTCGCCGCCGCGGCCCTCTCGGCGCAGGCCGCTGGGCCCGCGCCGAAGCTCCTGCTGCTCCCGATCCTGGTCCACAGCGCCGAGGATCCGACCTACCTGCGCGAGGGCCTGGGCGACATGCTCACCGCGCGCCTCGAGCGGATCGGTGCGCTGGTCCTCGTCACACCCGATCCGAACATGCAGGGCACGACGCAGCTCGCGCGCGCCCGGGAGCTGGCGCGCCGCGCGGGCGCCGACTACGTCCTGTTCGGCTCGTTCACGCGCTTCGGCCAGGGCGCGAGCCTCGACGTCCAATGCGCCCCGGCCGTCGGCGGTCGCGCTCAGGATCCGCTGCGCGAGAACTTCGTCCATTCGGGCAGCATCGGGGACATCATCCCCGACCTAGACGAGCTCGCCGCCAAGGTCAGCCGAATCGCCCCTGGCGAGGCCGTCGCGTCCTCACCGGCCGGGCGGCGCGGTCCGGTCGCCGTCACGGC
>CAUJGH010000245.1 GCA_963169575.1 Myxococcota bacterium
CAGCGGCATCTCGTCCCAGATCATCGCCGCGAAGCGGCTCATCGGGATCATGCCGTCGCCATGCGTCCGCGGCACGTTCGGGTTGACCTGCGCGATGACATAACGCGCCGAGTCGACCGCCGAGCGCGCGACGTCGACCGAGGCGCCGAGCGAGCAGAAGCCGCTGCGATCCGGCGGCGAGACCTGTACGAGCGCCCCGTCCAGGGGCAATACGCCGCGCCGGAACAGCTCCGGGATCTCCGACAGGAAGACCGGCACGAAGTCCGCCCGCCCCGCCTCGGCCGCCTCGCGGACGGCTGCGCTGACGAAGAGCGCATTCAGATGGAAATGATCTTCCATGCCCGGCTGATCGACGAAGATCGGCCCGAGCACCGAGATGAAGACGAGCTCGACCTGGCGCAGCCGCTCCTTCTCGGCGGCGAGGGCGCCGAGCAGCGCGGTCGGCGTCATCGCGCTGCCCTGCACGAAGAGCCGATGTCCCGACTCGACCGGGCGCAGGGCTTCTTCGGGCGAGACGTAATGCGGATCGGATCGGGTCAAGAGCGTCGAACCTCGTCGGAGAGCGGCGCGCGCTATCCGAGCACGATCTCCGCGAAGCGCTGGGAGTCCGTATGCTCCTCGATCTCGACGATCTTGCCGTCGCGACAGTGGTAGATCCAGACGTACTCGTTGCTGTAGGGCTTGCCGTTCGCCGCCGTCGCCTCGTTGTGCTGGCGGACGATGACCTTGTCGCCGTCTGCGGCGATCCATTTCGTCTCGGACTTCATCGTCGAGAGATCGAAGAACTTCGAGCCCGCCTCGGCCATCGCCGCGAGGACCGCATTGCGTCCGGCCGGAGCGCCGAGGCCCGCGGCCGCCGGCGGCCGCCAGCAGACCTTTTCGTCGAGCAGCGCGACCATCGCGGCGCCGTCGCCGCGGCCCTGGGCGGCCATGTAATCGAGAACGAGCTTTCGACTGGCTTCGGTCTGCATGCGGATCCCCTTCGATGCGGTGGAAGTCGCCCCGACTCTAGTCCGCTCCGAGCCGTCACGAAATCCATTCGGGATCGCGAGCGGGAAGCTGTCTTCCCGGCGTCGTCAGTCGCGCGGCCGGGCCATGAAGGCCTCGAAGGCCGCCGCGTATTTCGGATGCCAGCGGGAGAGCGCGGGCCGATTCTCGATCAGGTCCCCCGCCGCCCAGGCGATGCGCCGATGGTCGATCTCGGGGGTCACGTCGTTGTCGGGACAGAGCACGTAGAAATCACCGCGATCGAGCCCCGCGAGCAGATGATCGGCGACCTGCTCCGGCAGCCAGGCGCCGGGCGGCTTCTCCTTCAGGAAGCGCTTCATCATGCCCGTATGCGTGAATCCGGGAATCAGCAGATGCGCCGAGACACGGCAGCCCACGATCCCGCGCAGGTCGTGCGCCAGGCCCTCGGTGAGGCTCTTGATCGCTGCCTTCGAGGCGTTGTAGGCAGCATCGCCCGGCGGATTCGTGATGCCCTGCTTCGAGCCCGTGTTGACGATGGCGCAGGGGGTTCCCTGATCGATCATGCCCTGGGTGAAGATCTGCAGGCCGTTGAGCACGCCCCAGAGATTCACGCCGAGCACCTTCTGCCAGCCCTCCCGATTCTCGAAGGGTCGGCCGCCGCCGCCGGTCCCGGCGTTGTTCATCAACAGCGCGACCTCACCGAATGCGGCGAGGACCGCGTCCCGGAGCGCGGCGACGGATTCGATCGCGGCAACGTCGGTCTCGACGCCGAGAATCGCCGCGGCGCCGCGCGGCGATCGTTCGGCCAGGGACTGCGTCGCGCGGCCGAGGGCCTCGCCGTCGACATCGGCGATGCAGACGTTGAGTCCCCGCTCGGCGAGGCGCGTCGCCGTCGCGAGGCCGATGCCGCTCGCGCCGCCGGTGATGACGGCGGTCCGGCCTTCTTCGAGCGCGGCATGGGGCATGGCGGAAGCATCCTTTCGTCGTCGGGTCGAGCGACCCTAGCACGCGCGGCGTCGCCGGATGCGCGGGCCGAGCGCGGCCGCCATCGATCGCGGCTTCAGTCGAGGGTCGAGACTTCCTTCCATGCGACGCGTCGCACGCGCGGCAGCGGATGGCTCGCGACGCCGACCATCCGCAGGATCAGGAACCCGCGCCGGTGCTCGAAGGCAGCGAGCCAGTTCGGCACGCCCGGATCGCGATCGGCCAGGACGAAGCGCACCGATCCGTCGGCCCGCGGCGTGACCTCGTCGAGGGTCAGGCTGACGGGATCCGTCAGGAAGCGCTCCGTCTCGTGCCAGAGGCTCGCGGCGGTCAGGTTCCAGAACGGCGACTTCGGCGGCACGAAGTCGATGACGAGCGCTTCGTCCGGCCCGAGCTGGTAATGCGCCATGTGGTAGAGATTCTCGTTGTTGGCGACGTTCCCGCCGATCGCCGTCCCGGCACGATCGAAGAACTGGTTGGGCTGCGCCATCGCGTAGGGCATCAGCGTACGGTGCCACGTCGAGTTGACGACGAGATAGGTCGCGACCGTCGCGATACGCCGGGCGATCTCGGCGTCGCGCATCGGCCCCTTCGGCGGCCGCCGCTCGCCGATCGCTTCGATCGAGAACGTCGCGAGGGGCTCGCGCGCGCGGCTCGCCAGGTATTGCCGGATCACGACGCCGTCGGCCGCGTCGGGCAGCGCGATCCAGAGGCCCGGCGCCGCCGGCTTTTGCTTCGTCAGCCAGATCGTGAAATCGCCCGAGGCGTCGGCCGCCCGGCGCAGGGCCGCGTCGTCGAGATAGGCGACGAGCCGGCTCGAGGCCTCGGGCGCACGCCCATTGACGGTCACGCTGACATAGCGCGCGCCGCCGAGGTTGCCCGAGATGCGATAGTCGTAGCGCCCATCGATCCAGGCCTGGTCGTATTCCGCGTCCGGGTTGTAGGCGCCGACGTCGCGCCAGCGCGGATCGAGCTTGCGAAAGAGCGGATTCGCGAGGTCGCCCTGGAGCGAGTCGTCGGCGGCCATCGCGAAGACCTTCAGCAGCATGCGCAGCCCCTCGGCCGCCTCCTGCTCGCTCGCGGCATCCTCGAGCACGAGCTGGCGCATCTCTTCCAGCGCGCGCTGCAGGAGGGCGAAGCTCTGGGCGCTCGCGAGGGCGTCCCAATCGCTCTCTGCGTCGCCGATCGGCGCGAGATGATCGAGCAGATCGAGCCGGTTCCACTGCTGCTCGGCCGTTTCGGTATCGGATTCGGCAGTAGTCGCGGCGGCGGTCCCTGCAGCGGGCGGCGGATCGGTGACGGCCCCGGCGGTCGAGGCGCCCTGCGCTTCCGCCTCTGGGCTCCGATCGCCGCCGCGGGAGACGCAGCCCGCGCCGGAAGCCACGGCGAGAACGAGCGCCACGCCGACGATGGACGTCCGCGCCGCTGCGCGCGCCCCCAACGTGGCCGCGCCCCTGGACATCGAAAGTCGCGCACGTCGGTGAAGCGATCGCGTCAAAGCACCCCCCGTTCGCGATCCGACCCGGCGAGCCGAGAGCGCGGAAACCGCCAATCCGCCCACGTTGGCACAACCTGCGCCTCGACGTCGGCGGAATCCCGCCGCGTCGAGCGCACGCCCGCGAGCGCAAGCGAGGTCCGACGCCTCACGCGCGTAGCGCATCGACTCGATCGCCTCGCCGAACCAGCGAGCCTGGAAGCGGATCGGGCGATGGGGGGGAGTTCGACCTCGAGCCAAAGCGGCACGTCGGTTGCATCTCGAGAGAAGAAAGTCGGAGAATGGCGCGGGCCTTCGTGCGAAAGGGAGCGATCGGCATGGGGTGGATACGCACGAATGGGGTCTCCTTGGAATCGTGGCGGACTGCGGCAATTCTGCTCTTCTTCGCGGGGGCTGCACCCGCTGCCGATGTCGTCCCGCCGACCGTCCAGATGCCCGGCACCCAGCCAGGCGAGACCGCCCTCCAGACCGCCGACCGCTGCGACAACTGCCACGGCGGCTACAGCCCTGCGGCCGAGCCCGCATACCTCTGGAACGGCAGCATGATGGCCCATGCCGCCTCGGACCCGATCTTCTGGGCGACGCTGGCAATCGCCGAGCAGGATTTCGACGGCGCCGGCGATCTCTGTCTTCGCTGCCACACGCCGCTCGCCTGGCTCGCCGGGCGTTCGACCCCGACCGATGGCTCGAGCCTCTCGCCCGCGAGCGACAGCGATGGCGTCGAGTGCGACCTCTGTCATCGATTGACGGATCCCGTCGCGCAGGCGCCGGAGCCGGTCGGCATCCAGTCTCCCGGGTTCATCGCCGCGACCGGAGGAGAGGGCCTTTACGGCAGCGGCCAGTACGTGATCTACGGCGGCAACGAAAAGCTCGGCCCATACGATGACGCCGATGCCCGCCATCAGTGGAGGGCGTCGACCTACTACCGCTCGTCCGCGCTGTGCGGGACCTGCCACGACGTCTCGAATCCGGTCGTCGGCAACGTCGCGCCGGGCCATGGCACGCTTCCCGGCGCCGATCCCGTCGTCGCCGACGGGGCCCTCGACGGTCCGCTCGCGACGAAGGCGGCCTTCAACAACCCGCCCCATCGCTACGGCGTCGTCGAGCGGACCTACAGCGAGCACGTCGCGAGCCCCCTCTCGACGATCCGCGTCTCGGAGGCAGATCCGACCCGCGCGACGAGCCTCCCGGACGATCTCAAGCAGGGCTCGATTCTCGCGGCCTATCAAGCGGCGCAGACCGCGAGCGGCGGCAGCACGAGCGACTACGCGGACGGAACGCCGCGCCTCTTCACCTGCCAGTCCTGCCACATGCCCCCGATCGCCGGAGTCGGCTGCGACAAGGTCGATCCGAGCCAGCCGCGAGCCGATCTGCCGAGACACGATCTCACCGGCGGAAACGTCTGGATGCTCGACGTCCTGCCGTGGATGGAGTCGGCCGGAACCCTGCCCTTCGGCGGCGGCTTCGCGGCGAAGCTCCCGGCGATGGCATCGGGCAAGGCGCGGGCGCGCGCGATGCTGAATGCCGCCGCCGCCCTCTCGATCGAAGACGACCAGGTCAAGGTCACGAACCTCACCGGCCACAAGCTGATCTCCGGGTATCCCGAAGGCCGGCGCATGTGGCTGCGCATGACCTATCGCGATGCGGCGAACGCCGTCCTTCGCATCGACGGCGAGTACGGAGACCTGCCGGTCCAGATCGACGTGAACGGCGACGGGCAGATCGACGGCGGAGACGTCGTCCGCACGCTCCTCGATCTCGAGGGGACGCATACGCGCATCTACGAGGCAGAGCCGGGCATCAGCCAGGCATGGGCGAGCACGCTGACGAACGCGGCGGCCGGCCCCCCGCTCGTCGCCCCGTCGACACCGATCCGCTTCGACCGCATCACCGGCGCCGTCACCGCGACGCTCGGTGACGTTGCGAGCCAGGCACCGGACACGGCGCAGAAGACCTTCCACTTCGTGCTCAACGACACGATTCTCTCCGACAATCGAATCCCGCCCTGGCGGATGAGTCGCGAGATCGCGCGCCAGCGCAACGCGCTTCCGGTCCCGGCGACCCTCTTCGGAAATCCAGGGCCGGGCGGAAGCTACGACCATTTCGATCTCGTCCCGCTCGTGCCGCCGGTCGGCGCGACGCGCGTCGAAATCGATCTTCTCTATCAGTCGACGAGCTGGGAGTACGTCCAGTTCCTCCATCTCGCCAACACGGGCGCGAACCCGAACCTGTCGACGGTCGGCGCGGATCTATTGCAGGCGTGGTTTCAGGCGGGCGACGCGACGACGCGCATGGCAGAGCCGCACGTCATGGCCTCGATCTCGCACGCGCTGCCCGAGCCTCGGCTGGGGCTGCCGCTCCTGGCCGGCTTCGCGTGGCTCGCCGCGCTCGGCCAGCGCCGGGTGCGAAGGCCTCATCGTCCCGCGACCACCGCGCGCAGGTAGCGTCCGAACGTCGCGAAGCCGAAGTCGACCCGCAGCTGGCGTCCGCGGATCCGGCGCAGCGCCGCGGGCTGAGCAGCCGGGAGACGCCCCAGCACCTTCAGCGCGCGCGGCTTCTGCCCGTCCCGCGCGAGCTGGAGTGCATAGTCGAGCCCGATCTCGAGATCGCGCGGATCGAGCTTCGACGCCGCCGCCAGGAGCTTCAGCGCCGACGCCCGCGCCCGGCGGCGGCGGAACCCACGGCGCGCTCGAGCCAGCACCGCCAGCGCGTCGACGCGCCGCCCGCGATCGGTCTCGAGGCGCGCGAGCTCGAGCCAGAGTCGAGCGTCCCGGGGAATCCGCTCGACCGCATCGCGCAGCAGGCCGATCGAGCGCTCTTCGAATCCCCGCTTCGCATAACCTTCGCAGGCGAGGCGATAGCTCGTGCTCGCCGCGGCGAGATTCCCGTCCCGGGCGAGCAGCTCGGCGAGCTTGCGATGGAGATCCGGATCGTCCGGCTCGCGCTGGAGCACCTCGCGATAGAGCGCGATCGCCCGCCGGAGCCCCCGTCGGCTCCCGCCCCGCCGCGCCTTCGCCGCCTGATCGAGGATCCGCCGGCGATCGTAGGGTCGCTCCCGAACCAACAGCACCACCGGATCCCTCCGCGCGCCGGCACACGGCCGACGCTCGATGCCCATCGGACGGGTGCCCGGTGTTCTGGGTGCGCCCTGTGACACATTTCCCGCGCGCAGGTCGGCTCTTTCGCCGGCGTCCGCTCGCAGTCGATCGGCAATCGGCAGCCCCTGCGGGCTTCCCCATCGCCGACGGGCAACGCGCAGGCAGCCCAGGCATCCGTTCGCGCTCCAGCGTCCGCCCGGGACCTATGCGTCCAGCCACGCCTGCGCGTTCTGCGCCGCAAGCGGATCGGCTTTCCCGATTGCCCGGGCGCCTCGCCGCTGCCAACCTCGAAGCGCCGCGCGCATCGATCCCGCGAACCCCGAGGAGCCCGCCATGTCCCGCCAAGATCGCCGCCCCCCGACCCAGGCCGAATACGACACTTGGCGCGCGAAGTTCTCGAATTGGGGCCGCTTCGGCGCCGACGACGAGCTCGGGACCCTCAACCACATCACGCCCGAAGTCCGCCGCGACGCCGCTGCCCTCGTCCGCGAAGGCCGCTCGATCTCGCTCTCGCGCGCGATCGATACCCATGCCGGCCCGCGCAATCCCTACCCCGCCCATCACATGATGGCCGTCGGCCAGTCGGGCGGCCTCGCCGACTACATCGGCTTCTTCATCCACGGCTTCGCGCAGACGCATATCGACGCGCTCTCGCATATCCCGACCGCCGAGGGCAACGCCTTCTACAACGGCCGCCCGCGCAATCCCGATACGACGCTGCCCGTCGGCCCGACTTCGAGCATCGACCATTGGAAGGACGGCATCGTGACCCGCGGCGTCCTCTACGACATCCCGCGCCTGCGCGGCGTCCCCTTCGTCCGCGCCGGCGAGCCCGTGCATGCCTGGGATCTCGACGACGCCGCGCGCAGCCAGGGCGTGACGCCGCAGGCCGGCGACGCCGTCGTGATCCGCTGCGGCCTCGACGCCTCGCTCGCCGCGAATCCCGAAGGCGCCGGATTCGGGTCGCCGGGCGGCGTCCACGCGTCGGTGCTCGAATTCCTCTGGGAGACGAAGGCATCGATGCTCGTCTGGGACATGCTCGACGCCCCGATCGCGGATCAGGGGCTCACGAACCCGCTCGACATCGCGGTCGCGCTGCATCTGCACTGCATCACGATCCCCTACATGGGCATGCCGCTGCTCGACAACGCGCAGCTCGATCCGATCGCGCAGGCGTGTGCGAAGGCGGGAAGGTGGACGTTCATGCTGGTCGTCGCGCCGCTGGTCGTGCCGGGCGGGACGGGGTCGCCGGTCAATCCGATCGGGGTGATGTAAGGCGGGGGCGGACGGCTGTCCTGGCCGGCCCGGCGGCTCGCAGCCTCCGAATCCCCAGCCCCTCAGCTTGCTCAGCTCCGACTCTTCGCCGAATCCCGCGGCTCGCCCGGCCGCCCCTGCCCCGGCTCCGCACGCACCGCCGCGAGCGACGGCAGATCCGATCCGGCGCTCGCGGTCGCGCCCACACCCGCGCCCGCAGCCGCCGGAGCCGGTCGGGCCGCCGCCTGACCGATCAGGATGCAGCCTTTGAACTGCGCGCCTTCTTCGACGACGATGCCCGCCGTCTGGATCTCGCCTTCGACGCGGGCCGTCTTGTGGAGCAGCGTGCGGCGGGCGACGCGGATGTCGCCGACGACGGTGCCATAGACCTCGAGCGTCTCGGCCTCGATCGAGGCATCGATCTCGGCGTGCTCGCCGACGATGACGGTCTGGCCGGCGTGGATCTGCCCCTCGACGCGCCCGTCGAGCCGGACGCTGCCGGCGAAGCGGAGCTCCCCGGTCAGGACCGAGCCGGCGTCGAGATAGGTCTCGCCCGCGGGCTGCGGATGCCCGTCGAGCGCTTCGCTCAGCTCGAGGCGGTCCTTCTTGCTGCGGATTCCGAAGGCCATGCGCGTCTTTCCCTTTTCAGCCAGGTCGGTCGCGGTCGTCGTTCAGCCTGAGGCTTCGACCGGATGAGGCGAGGGCTCGGTGGCGGGGGTCACTCGTGGCGACGGGCAGCGATAAAGAGAAGGACGAGAGCCGAACCCAGAGAAAGAGGTTCGGGAGAGGGGTCCGGGACCGGCGCGTGCAGAGCTCGCCCGGAGCCCGGCCGCTCAAGGGCCCCAGGCTTCGCGTCGAGGGCGGGGGTGTCCCAGTCCACGATCGGGCGCATCGAAACGGGCGCCCGCGTCCCATCGACCGAGCTGCTCGAGCGGCTGATTCGCGCGGCGGGATTCGAGATCCGCGTCTCCCTCGGCGAGCCGGATCCCGGAACCGACTCGCTCTTCGAGCGGACGCTGCGCCGCACGCCGCGAGAGCGTCTCGCCGATGCGACGTGCGCAGCCCAGTTCGTGCTGCGCGGGCGGCGAAGCATGAAGCAGAGGCGCCATGCCGAGCGATGAGTTCGATCCGGCGCTCGTCGAGGTCGCGGAGGGGGTCGAGATCGCCGTCGCTTCGCTCAGCGACGTGATCCGCTCGAAGACCGCCGCCGATCGCGAGAAGGATCGCCAGGCGCTGCCCCGCTTGCGCCAGCTGTTGGCACGCCTCACGAAGGACTGAGGGGCGGCTGCTCCGGAATCGCCCTGATCGAGCTCCGGCCCGTTTCCGAGAGTCCGCGTCATTCGAGCTCGGCGAGCACCCGCCGGAACGCCCGTAGATCCTCGACGAACTGCGTCGGCCGCTCGAAGCAGGCGAAGTGCCCTCCCCGCTCCTGCTCCTTCCAATGCACGATCCGATAGCGCTTCTCCGCCCACGCCCGCGGCGTCTGCATCAGCTCGTAGGGATGATGCGCATAACCGGTCGGGACATCGACGCGCCCGCTCCAGGGCTGGTCCGCCGCCGTCCCCGCAATTCGGGACTCCGCGTAGAGGCGCGCGGCCGAGGCGACCGTGTTCGTCACCCAGTAGGCCATGACGTTGTCGAGCAGCCGGTCCCAGCCAAAGGTCGCGGCGAGACCGCCGGGCTCGAGATCGCTCCAGACCTGGAACTTCTCGAGGATCCAGGCCGCGAGCCCCGCCGGCGAATCCGTGAGGCCATAGGCCAGGGTCTCGGGCTTCGTGCTCTGGATCGCCATGTAGCCCGTCCCGTCGGCGATGCGCGCGGCGGCGGCGGCGAAGCGGGCCTTCTCGGCGTCGGTGACCCCCGCCATCGGATCGGGATCGTCGGCCGTCGGGAGCGCGAAGAGCATGTTGAAATGGACGCCGAGCAGGCGGTCGGCATAGGCCTCGCCGAGGCGGCGCGTCACGATCGCGCCCCAATCCCCGCCCTGCGCGACATAACGGTCGTAGCCGAGCTGGGCCATCAGCTCGGCGACGGCGTCGGCGACGCGGTGGACGTCGAAGCCGGGCTGGGTCGTCGGGCCGGAGAAGCCGTAGCCGGGCATCGAGGGGACGACGACGTGGAAGGCGTCTGCCGGGTCGCCGCCGTGGGCGGCGGGATCGGAGAGCGGGCCGAGGACGTCGAGGAACTCGACGAAGGAGCCGGGCCAGCCGTGGGTCAGGAGGAGCGGGGTGGCCTCGGGGTTCGGGGAGCGGACGTGGAGGAAGTGGAGCTGCTCGTCGGCGGCGGTGGTCAGGAAGTGGGGGAAGGCGTTCATCCGGGCTTGGCGGGCGGGCCAGTCGTATCGCGTGCGCCAGTAGGCGATGACTTCTTCCAGGACGGGCTGGGGAATGCCGAGGCGCCAGGGGGCGCTGGGGGATGGGGCGGGCCAGCGCAGGTTGTCGAGGCGATGGCGGAGGTCATCGAGGTCGGCGTCGGGGATCTGGATCTTGAAGGGGTGGATCGGCATGGGGGCAGAAGCTAAGGCAATCTGCCAACGATCAGTAGAGCTTCGTTGCGGACGCGGCAGGCAGAGGATGGCCTGCGGAAGGACCCGGTTGTGCGCTTCGAGGACGGTATGAAATGGAAACGGCGAGAGGACGCATCCGCCTCGGGTGGGCTCGACGAATCGCGCCATCGGGAGTCCCGGGGCCGTTCAATCCAGGCCCAATGGGCCTGTTAGGCTGCCGTAAATTTGCCGCGGGACGGCAGCGTGGTAGCGGCGGCGCGATGAGTCTCGCGCTCCTCGAATGAACCAACAGTCCTCGACATCGAGACGACTTTGGTGAGCCCGCTCGGACTCGAACCGAGGACCAAGAGATTAAAAGTCTCCTGCTCTAACCAACTGAGCTACGGGCCCGGCCGTTGGATACCACCCTCCCCCGCCTCCGTCGACCCGCCCGCATCGCGTCCCTCCGAACGCCCCGCGCGCCCCGCCCGCCCCCGAATTCCGCCGACGCCCGGTGCCCGCGCCCCTGGCGATCCTTGCCCCAAATCGCTGCTGCCGATCTCGAATCGCGCCCCAAAAGGACACGGTCTCTTGCGCACCGCGCACGAAGTCCGCCACCCCCGATGCCCGCTCTCGTCCTCCATCTCGCGCCTCGCGTCCCGCCATTCCCGACCCGCCATTCCCGATCCGCCCCCTCCTCCCCCTCTCCGCCGATCCCGCTCCCCCAATCGCCGCCTCGCCCCTGTCCTCCCTCCGGGACATCCTTCTATTTATACGCTCCACCCGATTGATATTCGCCTTTTATTCGCCTACGGTCGCGAAGCCAACAATCCAACCCACCGCCCGCCGAAGGAGCCACCCCATGGACCAGCACCTCCTCGACCTCGCACTCGATCTCGACTCCGCCCCCGCCCCCAATCTCGAAAGCAACCCCGCGAACCTCATTCACCGGGAGCCCAGCACCCCCGCGACCCGCCTGACCCCGACCCTGACCAACTCCCCCGGCTGCGCGCCGGCCCCGGCGCTCGCGCTCCGATCGACCGATCGCCCCCCGCTTCGGCGGGTGCGGACGGATGCGTGGTCGGTCCCGGCGTCTGCTTCCTGGGCTCGGCCGTCGCGGGCACTGCGGAAGGTGGCCCGCCGCGCGGTCGACGAAGACCGCGGCGAGCCGGCGTGACGCGTTGAATCGCCGCTCAGGCAGAATCAGCGCTTAGAAGTAGAGAGAGGCTGAATCCAAGCGCAGAGAGAGGATCGACGGGAATGGCGATCCGGCGCGGAGACGAGCGAGCCGCCGTCCGGCGACCGCAACCCACCGCGCAGCCCGATCGCGCCTAGCGCGCCTCGGGCCGCCCCTCGGCCTGCGCTTCCGGCGCCGGCCGACACTCCATCAAGATCCCCGAGTGATCGCTCCCCGGAATCGGCAGCACCCGAAACCGCTCGACCTCGAGCCCGCGCACGAACGCATGATCGATCCGCAGCAATCGCCGGCTCTCCGGCTTCGGCCCCCAGGTCGCCTCGACCTTCCGGCCTTCCTTGCGCGCCGCCTCGACCGCCCCGTCCCGCATCTGCCCCGCCAGCCGCCAATAGAGCGGCCAGCTCGGGGTCGCGTTGCAATCGCCGACGACCGCCCGAACCGCCGCCGGGTTCTCCCCGAAATAGCGCTCGAGCCCGCGCACCTGCTGCCAACGAACCCAGCCCGATGGAAACGGCCGCAGCGAATGCGGCGCCTGGAAATGAACGTTCACGAGATCGATCGCATGCGCGAGCCCGGGCCAATCGCCCGGCTCGAGGACCGCGCGCCGCGCGTCGCGGAAAGCGAGCGGGATGCGCTCGTACTTCCCGGGATGGCGCAGCGCGATGCCCATGCCGTGATACTCGGGATGCGGCTCGAGGCAGCCATACGGCAGCTCGCCGGCAATCGCCTCGGCGTTCTCGAAGCCGAGCTCCTGCGCCGCGAAGACGTCGACGGCATGGTCGCGGATGAGCGAGACGAGCCCATCCGGATCCGCCTTCCCCCACCACAGATTCCCCGAGAACACCCGAATCGCCCGCGACAATCCGCCGCCTCCCCGCCCGCTCTCCGGAAGCCCACGCCGCAGAGAGCAGCGCAGCGATCTGCCGCTCGCCCCTCGGCCCGAACCCGACCTCGCGCCCTATCGACCACGAGCGCCCCGAGATCAACACCGGATTCCAGCTCTGGGTTCCCCGCATCTCCCATCCGGGGTCCGCCGCCGCCCCCTTTACTCCCGCCAGAGTTCCTCGCCGGAAAGCGCCTCCGCCGCCCGAACCTTCCCCCGAACCCTTCCAACAACCCCCGGAACGAGCGCCCGAACCCGCCAGGCCCCCTCCGGCTCGATCGAATAAGGCGCCTCCAACCCCACCGGAATCGCCGCCTCGAACCCGAACCGCCCGTAGTAGTCCGGATCCCCGAGCACGAAGACGAGCGAGCCCCCGCGCTCCGCCAGCATCCGACACCCCGCCTCGATCAGCCCGCGCCCAACCCCCGTCCCCTGCACCTCCGGCAGCACCGCAAGCGGCGCCAGAATCGAACACTCGACCGGAGCCCCAGCCCCAACGAGCTCGACCGCCGTAAACAAAACATGCCCGACCAACCGCCCCTCCCGCTCCGCCACGAGCGAAAGCAGCGGCCGCGCCGTCGGATCCCGGAGAAGCTCCCCAACGAGTCCCGCCTCGTCCCCCCGCCCAAACGCGAGCCGTTGAACGAGCAACACGTCGCGGAGTTCCGCCTCCCCCGACTCCCGAATCACCATACGGACCCCATCGAAGTCATCTTCAACGCCCGCCCACGCCAAAACGCCCGCCCCCCAACCCAAGCAGCCGATCTCGCTCTCTCCTGATCGAGAAGCGCCCCCGCCCGAGTGCCCCGGCCGAGCGGTTCGGGGTGAGATGTAATGGGCGTGCGCGCAGCACAGCGCAGGACGCGCCGGCGAGCCTAGACGCGCACACCCGAGCCACGAACCCCGAGCCGCTCGGCCGGGGCACACAGCACGACATCCGCTCCGAAATTCCGATGAGCGCGCGTTCGCCTAGCGAAACAATTCGTGGACGATGATCGTCTCTTCGCGCCCCGGCCCGACCGAAAGCAGCGCCGCGCGCACTTCCGTGAGCGCCTCGATCCTCTCGATGTACCGCCGCGCGTTCGCGGGCAACTGCTCGATCTTCGT
>CAUJGH010000246.1 GCA_963169575.1 Myxococcota bacterium
GTTGCGCGCAAGCTTCCGGCAGATTCGCCGGAAATGGCGGGCAGCCGTCGAATGACCCGAACATGCCCGTCCGATTCTGCTACCGAGTGATCGAGGGAGGCTCGACGCACGGTGAAACAAGCAGGCCCCTTCTCGATCCCGCTCCTGATTGCAGCGCTCTTCCTCGGGCTCGGGTTCGAGGCCGAAGCACAGCCCGTTCCGGTCTTCCAACACTTCGGGGACGTCGATCCGACCTCCGCTGCGCGGCCCTGGGCCATCGATCCGATCGATCAGGCCACCATCCCCGGCCCGCTCGATGCGGGCAGTTCGGCGATCGAGGTCGGTCCGCTCTCGCCGGATCCGGGATGTGCGGGATGCGGGATCGCGGCCTGGGGGATCGATGATCGCTCGGCTGCGGCAGGCACGCGGTATCGGTACCTGCAGACGCCGAGCGCATCCGAGGTCGCCGATGCGCGAGCCCTCGGATGGACGCTGCGGGCCGACGTGCGGATCGCGACGGAGTCCGATGCGCAGGCGGGTCTCGCCGATCCGCTCGACCTCGGCGTTTTCGTCGAATACGACGAGGGACCGGCCGGCTCGGGCGAACGATTCGTGCTCTCCCTCGGCGCCGACACCGATGGCGATCCGATCGGCCGACTCGGGCATGCTGCGATCACGACGGAAGGCGTCGGCAACTCGGCCTATGTGCGTTATGAGGTCGTTTTCCGAGGCTGACTCGCCTTCCTGTTCATCGATGGGCTGCAGGTATCGAATAACGCGTTCTTCTTCGACTTCGGTTCGGGCAACCCGACGGGCGTGCGCTTCGGGTCGGGAGACGGCGCCGCCCTGGGTCGCGGCCATTTCGCGCGGGTGGAATGGGCGATCGGATTGCCCGAGTGTTTCAACGGGATCGACGACGACGGCGACGGCCTGACGGACGAGAACGATCCGTCCTGCGACGGGAAGATCCTGGGGTCCGAGCGTTCGGGGACGGTCTGCGACGACGGTCTCGACAATGATGGCGATGGATTCGCGGATCTCGCCGATCCGTCCTGCCAGGGAAGCCTCGAAGGCGGATCCGAGCAGCTCTGGACGGAATGTGACGACGGCCTCGACGACGACGGCGATGGCTGGACCGATTTCCGGGAAGATCCGTCCTGCCTGAACGATCCGGCTGGGACGGAGAGCCTCGGGACCGTCTGCGACGACGGGATCGACAACGATGGCGACGGGACGCTCGATCTGCGCGACGCAGGCTGCCTCTTCGATCCGACCCGGACGAGCGAGGCGGGGGAGCTCGTCGTCGACTCCGAGGCGACCGACTCGGATCTCCTCGCCGGCGACGGTCTCTGCCAAACGGCCTCGCTTGCTTGCACGCTGCAGGCGGCGATCGAGGAATCGAATGCCCTCGTCGGCGTTCAGGGCATCCGATTGCCTGCGGGCCTGTACACGCCGCAGGCGGGCTTCGCGTTCGTCGTCTCGGATCCCCTCGTCCTGATCGCGCCGGCGGGTGCCGGACAGTCCGTGATTCAGGGAGAGGGCGATTGTGCGATCCACGCAGGCTTCGACGCCGAGCTGACGATGGTCGGAACGACCGTCCGCGGAAACCCGACGCTTCTTTCCGATTGCGGCATCGTGTCGAGTTCGGATACGCGTCTCATCGATGTCTGGGTGCGGGACCATCAGGATGCGACCGCCAGTCTGGTCGTCGACAGGGCCGACCTCTACATGATGGATTCGGTCGTCCTGAACAACGATGTAACGTCATCCCCGGGCGGCGGCATCAACGTCGAGGGCGGGGCGCTGATCCTCATCCGCGGACTCGTTCTGGAGAATTCGACGACGTCGGCCGCGGGCGGCGGAGGCATCGCCTTCGATGGCACGGCGCTCGTGATCGACAGTCGCATCGGCGGGAATTCCGCGACGGGCGTCGGCGGCGGGATCGCGCAGTTGCCGGGAGCCTCGCCTTTAGGGGGCGGGGTGACCCTTGTTCGAAGCCTGATCGAAGGCAATCACGCAGCGAGCGAGACCGGCGGACTCTTCCTCGCCAACCTCGGTCCGCATGCGATCGTGAACAGCACGATTTCCGGGAACTCGGCCTCCTCTTCCTTTCCCTGGGGCGTCGGAGTCCGCATCCGCATCGGCCCTGCGGTCCGCATCCAGAACAGCACGATCGTCGGAAACTTCTCGACCTCGAGCACCGTCCCCGCGAACGTCTCCGGCCCCGCCGAGCTCCGCAATTCGATCCTCTCGTCGGCCGGAACGGGCGCGCCGAATTGCGCCGCGACCATCACGTCCCTCGGCGGCAATGTCTCCGACGACGACAGCTGCTTCTCGACGGACGCGATCGAGGGAGATCAGGCGAACGTCGATCCGATGCTCACACCGCGCATCGGCGGAATCGGACATTTCCCGCTCGCAGACAGTCCGGTCATCGATGCGGGCGATGATGAATCGTGTCCCCTCGTCGATCAGCTCGGAACGGGGCGCCCGATCGACGGCGACGGAGATTCGACGGCACGCTGCGACGTCGGGGCGATCGAAGTGCCCGAGCCGGCGCTTGCGGTGGGTCTGCTCGCGGGGCTGCTCCATTTGAAGAGGCTGGCACGTTCCCGGAAGGGCGCGAGCTGAGCTGACGCAACTTTGCTCGAGCGGGGTTCGGGTGATCCTCGCCCCCGGACTCGCCGTCTCTTGACGCCCCCGCCCCATCATCCGAGACTCCGCCTGCCCCAAATCCGAGGTGCTGCCCACGGCGCCCGGCCGGGCAAGCTCGGAGGCTCCCATGGATCTCAGTTACGGCAAGGAAATCGAGGCCTTCCGCGGGGAAGTGAAGGCTTTCCTCAAGGCCAGCTGGCCGCCGACCGGCGAGGCGGCGAAGGGTTCGAAGGAAGAGCAGCTCCGGCGCTTCCGCGAGCTCGCGATCTCGAAGGGCTATCTCGGCCGTTCGATCCCCAGGAAGTACGGCGGCTCCGAGCAGGCCCCCGATCCGCTCAAGGGCCAGGTCATCCAGGAAGAGTTCGCGGCTGCCGGCGCGCCGATGGAGCCCCGCGGCATCGGCATGATGATGCTGGTCCCGACGCTGCTCGATCGCGGCGAGGAATGGCAGAAAGAGAAATTCGTCCGCGCGACGCTGATGGGCGAAATCGCCTGGTGTCAGGGCTACAGCGAGCCGGGCTCGGGCAGCGACCTCGCGAGCCTGAAGACCCGCGGCGAGCTCGTCGGCGACGAGTGGGTCATCAACGGACAGAAGATCTGGACGAGCTCGGCGCATGAAGCGGACTTCATGTTCTGCCTCGTGCGAACCGAGCCCGAGGCGAAGAAGCACGCGGGCATCTCGTACTTGCTGATCGACATGAAACAGCCGGGCATCGACGTGCGGCCGCTGCGCGAGATGACGGGCGGCGCGATGTTCAACGAGGTCTTCTTCAACGACGTGCGGACCCCGAAGGATTGGATCGTCGGCAATCGCGGCGAAGGCTGGCTCGTCTCGCGCACGACCCTCAAGCACGAGCGCAACTCGATCGGCAACGCCGGCCAGATGACGGCCCTGCTCGACGCGCTCGTCGCGACGGCGAAGCGGCGCAAGATCGACGGGCGCCCCGCGATCCAGGATCCCGAGATCCGGCGCCGGCTCGTCGAGGTCGAGGGCTACATCCGGGCCCATCAGTATTCGGGCTTCCTGCAGATGACGAAGGATCTGAAGAAGGAGAGCCCCGGCGTCATGGGGCTCATGAACAAGATCAACTCGACCCATATCGGCCACCGCATCGCGAAGCTCGCGATGGAGATCCTCGGCGACGACGGCGTCGTCGCTCCCGGCGAGCGCAATCTGATGGGCGCCGAGATGGATTCGGATTCGACCTGGACGAACTACTACATGGCGACCGTCGGCATCGCGATCGCGGGCGGGACGGCCAACGTCCAGCGCAACGTCATCGCCGAGCGCGGTCTCGGGCTGCCCCGCGACGTGGCCGCCGATCGGAGCAAATGAGCATGGATTTCGATCTCTCCGACGAGCAGCGGATGCTGCAGCAGACGGTCTCCCAATTCCTCGACAACGAGTGTCCGATGGCGAAGCTGCGCCAGCTCTTCGACGACGAGATCGGCTTCGATCCCGTCCTCTGGAAGGGCCTCGCGGAGCTCGGCGTCGCCGGCATCCATCTGCCGGCGGAGTACGGCGGCAGCGAGCTCGAGATCCTCGATCTCGCGGTCGTCGCCGAGACGCTCGGGGCCCATGCGGCGCCTGTGCCGTTCTTCTCCCATGCGCTCGCGAGCCTCGCGATCTCGCTCGCGGGCTCGGCGGAGCAGAAGAAGCGGCTGCTGCCGGCGCTCGCGAGCGGCGAGCGGATCGCGACGATCGCGTTCTCCGAGGAGAGCGACGGCTGGCTGCCCGAGCAGTGGACGCTCGCGGCGGGGGCGACGCTTCACGGTGCAAAGGAGCGCGTCGAGGCGGCGGAGCATGCCGATCTCTTCGTCGTCGGCCTCGCGGGCGGCAAGCTCGGCGTCGTCGATCGGAGCGCGAAGGGCATCGAGATCCAGCGGGTCGAGTCCGCGGATCGGACGCGGCGCTTCGGCCGGATCCATTTCGAGAATTCGCCCGTCGAGATTCTCGCCGGGGCGGGGATCGAGGCGGCCCGGCGCGTCGTCGACGTCGGCCTCGTGCTGCTCGCCGCCGACGCGTTCGGCGGCGCCGAGAAGCTCGTCGCGACGAGCGTCGCCTACGCCAAGAACCGCGAGCAGTTCGGCGTCATCATCGGCTCCTTCCAGGGCTTGAAGCACCAGCTCGCGGAGATGGCGATCGAGATCGAGCCGTCGCGCGCCCTCTACTGGTACGCGGCGCATGCGCAGGACCACGCCCCCGGCGAGGCCTCGCGCATCGCCTCGATCGCGAAGAGCCACCTCAGCGAGCGCTATTCGCAGGTCGCCCGCGACGCGACCGAGGTCCACGGCGGCATCGGATATACCTGGGAAGGCGATACCCAGATCTGGTTCAAGCGCGCGATGTTCGACCGGGTCATGCTCGGCACGCCGCGGCTTCACAAGAACCGGGCGGCGGATCTCGCGGGCTGGTAGTGGCGCACGCCGCGGACGCTCGCCGTCCGCGGTGCAGCCCGACGCGTCGGCGTTCGCGAACGATTAGTCCCCCTCGATCGACGCCCCGACGAAATCCAGCGCGCCTTCGGCTGGCGAGGGCAGCTCGTAGGGCAGGCGCCCGATCGCGGCCGTCGCCTCCTCGGGCGCGTAGCGCCGGACCGCCTGCGGCTCGCGGCAATAGGCGAAGGCCGCGGCGCAGTAGTCGTCCGACCGCTCGGCGATCGCCCAGTCCGCGACGAATGCGCCCTGCGAGCGCCGCCAGCCCGCGCCGGCGACGGGATGGCGCGCATCGATCGCGGCGCGCTTTTCCTGCTCGTGGGGCAGCACGAAGACGGCGCCGATCTGCTGGATCGTGACCCGCAGGCTCTCGCGGAAGACGACCGGATCCGGGAGATGCCAGCGGTAGAAGCTCGTCAGGTCCGGCATGCGGCGTTCGGGCTTTTCGGGATCCCGGATCTCGAAGGGCACGCCCTGGTACGGCGTCTGATGCGGGCCCATCGCCCAGGCGGTCCCGACGTAGTCCTCGAGGCCGGTGCCGCAGATCGTCGGATGGGCACCGTCGCCATCGATGTACATCTTGACCTCGCCCTCGCCGTACCAGGCGAAGAGCTCGTCCTGCAGCACGCGGATCCCGACGACGCAGCCGAGGAAGCGGCCCGGCCCCCTCAGCCCTTCGAGGATCACGAAGTCGCGCTTCTGCTGCGTCGGATTCTCGCGGCGATAGGCGACGTGGAGATACGAGGGGGCGCGGCCCTGCGCGGT
>CAUJGH010000247.1 GCA_963169575.1 Myxococcota bacterium
GATGTCGACCACGCGATCCAGACACGAATCGAGGAACCCGCCGAAATCGCTCGTCGTCCCGAAATGCCGGGCGACGACGCCGTCGACCAGATCGAAGAACCCGCCGGCCAGGAGCAGCGCGCCGCCCAGCACGAATGCGCCGTCCGCGAAGGCGAGCCCCGCTGCGCTGGCGACGAGGGTCCCGACGACCGTCAACAGGTCCGGCGGAATGGACCACAAGAAGAGGAAGGGAAAGAGGGTATGGATCCAGCCGTCGAGACGGTGGCCCAGCTTCTCCTTGATCAAGACCCGGCCTCGATGCGTCGGCTCGAACGGAGCCGCCGAGCGCTATTGGCCCTGGGCGTCGCCGTCGGCGCCGGCGTTCGACGCGGAGGCGCCGGCGGCCTCCTGGTCGGCGAGCGTCGTCAGCTTCTCGGCCACGTCGGGAAGGGATTCGACATGACTCTCGAGCTCGCCGGGAGCGAGCCAACCGCGCCGGTTCTGGAGGCGGCGATCGAAACGCAGTCGGTCGAGGGATTCACGGTCCATCGGTATCAGCTCCCATTGGTCGTTCGGGCGGCGCAGGCTAGCAGCCCCTGCCCGAACCCGCCGCGGGGGCGGCGTTCGAATTGACTGCGCCAGAGCCCGCCGATAGCGTGGCGGCCCGCGCGGGAGTCCCGACTTGCTCCGAGGCCTTTCGACATCGCAGCTCGACCTGCGCGACCGCCGAGCCCGGCATGCCCGTCGCTGCGATGCGCCTGACCATTCGGCGGACGTCGCGAGGCGCGTCGCGTTCGCCCCCTTCATCCCCCTCGTCCCCCTCCTCGCCCTCCTCGCCCTCCTCGCCCTCACCGCCTGCCAGAAGGAGACGCCGCGCTTCGAGGACGTGAAGCCCGCGGACGAGCTCTACGCCGAGGGACTCGAGCGCCTCGAGGGCCGCAAGATCCTCGGCCTCTTCCGGTACGTCGACTACGACGCTGCGATCGAGACGTTCCAGTCGATCATCGACAACTACCCCTTCAGCGAGTTCGAGGAGCAGGCGCAGCTCAAGATTGCGGACGCCTACTTCGACGACGAGCGGTACGAGGAAGCGCTCGCCTACTACCAGGAGTTCGCCGACCAGCACTCGACGGATTCCCGCGCTCCGGGGGCGCTGTTGCGGGTGGCGCAATGCCACTTCGAGCAGGTGCAGTCGATCGACCGCGACCAGGGGGCGGCGCGCAAGGCGACGACCGCGCTCGAGGCGCTGATCCAACAGCACCCCTACGCCGAAGAGACCCGCCAGGGCGAGGAGATGCTGGTCGAGCTCCGCACGCGACTCGCCCGCAACATGCTCCACATCGCCGACTTCTATCTCGAACGCGAACACTGGCAGTCGGCCGCCTCGCGCTACCGACGCGTGCTCGACGAGTTCCCCGGGCTCGGCCTCGATGCGCGGGCGCTCTACCGCCTCGGCGTCTGCCTCGAGAACATGAAACGAGACGACGAGGCGCTGCGGCTCTATCACGTCGTCGTCGAGAACTACGCCGATTCGCCGTCGGCACGGAGCGCACGGGCCCGGATCGCCCGCGCGGAATGAGCCCGGGACGGGTGGAGCATCGGTCTTCGCCTCGACGCCGTGGAGAACCGGTGCGATCCTCGCCTCCGCCGTGCCATCGCTCGACAGGCTTCGGGGGGAGTGCTCGAGATGGAATCCAATCGGAATGGTCCGACCGATGATCCCTTCGACCGGCTCGCGCCGGCCGAGGCCGCTTCATTCCGATCCGACCCCGCCCCGGGAGCGGCGCGGTTCGAACGCGCGGCGACGGCGATGAGCGGAGTCGAGCGGGAGCTCCTCCAGCAGGGCCGACGCGCCTTCGAGCACGGCGACGACGCCACCGCCCTGCGCTGCTTCGATCGCCTGGTCGAGTCGGGTCTGCGCTTCGCGGACGTCCACTACATGAGCGGCATCGTCCAGGAACGCCACGGCGACCTCGAGGCCGCAGCGGCGAGCCTGCGCGAAGCCATCCGGATCAATCCCGCCTACGTCGAGGCGCTCGTCGCGCTCGCGAGCGTCTGCGAATCCCTCGGCGACTTCGCCCAATCCCAGGGCCACGCCGAGCGCGCGGGCCAGCTCTGCCGTGCGAGCGCCGGCGGACTCGACCCGACGACCCGGGGCAAGCTCGCGAATCAGCAGGCCGAGCTCGCCGACGCCTTCGCTCTGGCCGGTCTGCGCCGCGAGGCGATCGAGCAATATCGCGAGGCGCTCGATCGCTGCCCGACCTTCCTCGACATCCGCCACCGCCTCGGCGTGGCCCTGCGCGAAGCCGGCCTGCCCCATCAGGCGCTCCAGGAATTCGAGCGCATCCTCGACGCGCATCCCGGGCTCGTCGAGAGCCGCATCCAGCTCGGTCTGACCTGCTATGCGATGGGTCGATCGGCCGAGGCGATCGCCGCCTGGAAGCAGGTCCTCACCCAGGACCCGATGCGGCGCGAGGCGCACATGTATCTGCGGCTCGTCGGAGAAGAGGCGGCGTCGAACGCCGCAATTTCCCGGCCCGTGTCCGCGCAAGCGGATTCTTCGGCTCCTTCATCGCCTCTCGCACCACGACTTTCACCGCCTGCCTCGCCGACCGCCTCGCCGGTCCAGAGCTGGTCGACGCGTCCGCTCGCCACCGCGGAAGATCGGCCGGCCCAGCCGCGACCCGCGCCCCATGGAGTCCGACCGCAATGAGCTTCTCGAGCCTGCCGCTTCTCGATTGGATCGCGCTGACCCTCGTGGGGCTCGCCTGTCTGCGGGGTATCTGGATCGGCTTGATTCGCGAAGGGCTTTCGCTGGCGACGGTCGGCTTCGCGACGATCGCGACGCGCCTCTACGTCTCGCCGGTCTCGGAATGGTTGTCGGCGCAGACCGGCGGCGAGCTGACGGGACGAACGGCGCTCTGGATCGGCGGGGTCCTGATCGTCGTCGCGACGATCGTGGCCCTCGCAATCGTCGGCCGCCTGATCCGGCGCGGTGCGGAGGCCGTCGGGCTCGGCTGGGCGGATCGGGTCGGCGGCGGCGCGCTGGGGATGGCCGAAGGGGCCATCGTCGCGTCGATTCTCGTCGTGATCGCGCTCTGGATCGTCGGTCCGGATCACGAAACGACCCGCGGTGCGCAGAGCGTCGAGATCGTGGAAAGTCTGCGCACCCTGCGAGAGGCCGGCGAGCTGCCGTCCGTCGCGGCGCGGGGCAGCGAGCGCTGACGACGGAGCGGGTTGCTAGGCGGGGTCGAGCCAGCGGCCGTTCGCCCGGATCAGCGCGACGAGACGGTCCGGCGCCTCGGCTTCGGGGACCGCGCGCTCGACGATCTGCTTGCCGACGTAGAGCGTGACCTGCCCGACGCCCGACCCGACGTAGCCGAAATCGGCATCCGCCATCTCGCCCGGACCGTTCACGATGCAGCCCATCACCGCGATCTTGACGCCGGAGAGATGGTCCGTGCGCGCCTTGATGCGTGCCGTCGTCTCCTCGAGATCGAAGAGCGTCCGGCCGCACGAGGGGCAAGAGATGTACTCGGTGCGCGTCGTGCGAAGACGCGCCCCTTGCAAGATGCGATAGGCGACGTCGACCGCGGCCGCCGCCGAGCCCTCCGCCTCGAGCGAGACGAGGTCACCGATCCCATCGCAGAGCGATGAGCCGAGCCGCGCGGCGAGCTCGACCAATTCGCGCTCCGAGAGCTCCTGCCTCGCCGCCGCGCCGGCACGGCTCCCCTGCTCGCTGCGAAGGTCCTCCGCGCGCTCCGGATCGTCCGCGGCCGTTCCGCCGAGCCGCGCCCGCAACACGATCGGCGCCGCCGCCTGCTTCCCCTCCGCGAGCGCCGCCACCAGGACCCGAACCGCATGCGGCGTCGCCCCCGGCGCGAGACTGAACATCGCTTCGGCGCCGCCGCGCTCGGGCGACGGCCGCTGTCCCTCGCCGCTGCCCCTCGTCGAAAGCACGCGCCGGACGAGCGGCGGAATCCCATCCATCGCGGCCTCGAGCTCCCATTCCAGCGCCGCCCCCGCCTGCCGGACCGCTGCATCGAACGCGGCGAGCTCCGCCTGCGTCGTCTCGAGACCGACGTGGCCGACGATGCGCGCGAGAGCGCGGGAAAGCGGCTCGCTCGTGATCGCGGCCAGCGCCTCCCGGGCGGCTGCATCGCCGAGCCGGATGCGCAGGGAGATCGGAAGCGCGAGCCCGAGCGAATCGAGCTCGCGGATCAGGAGCGCGAGCGAATCGCGCTTCGCACCCGCCGGCCAGCCGACGAGCAGCGATTCGCAGGCCACGTCGCGCAGCGAAGCCAGCTCGATCGCGAACTGGGCAGCGGTCTCCACGGGGCGCAGCAGCGCATCCGCCCGATCGAGCTCGACGCGCACCGGCGCTTCGCCTCCGACCTCGAGCGGCTCGACCCTCCGATCCGCGGCGCCCTCGAGCCGAACCATCCGTGTCGCACGGCGGACATGGGCGAAGGGATTCGCGAAGGGCGGCGCGGCGACATCGATCGGCGCGGAGATCCTGCTGCCCGGACCGCCCGGATCGCGGGCAGCACCGGAGCGCGCCGCCCGCCCGGCCGCGCGCACGATCTCTCGGGCCACGGGGATCTCGCGCACCGGATCCTCCGTCAGCGAGACGCGGATCGTATCCCCGAGCCCGTCTTCGAGCAGCGCGCCGATCCCGATCGCGCTCTTGATGCGGCCGTCCTCGGCGTCGCCCGCCTCGGTGACCCCGACGTGGAACGGATAGGAGGGCTCGCCCGGTGCGCGCTCTTCGAGACGCGCCGCGAGCAGCCGATAGGCGGCGATCGCGACCTGGGTATTCGAGGACTTCATCGAGAAGACGACGTCGCGAAAGCCCTCGCCTTCGCAGACGTCGAGGAACTCGAGCGCGCTCTCGACCATGCCCTGCGGCGTATCGCCGAAGCGATTCATGATCCGGTCGGAGAGCGAGCCGTGGTTCGTGCCGATCCGCAGCGCGACGCCATTCTGTTTGCAGCGCAGCACGAGCGGCCGGAAGCGGGCCGCGACGCGCTCGATTTCATCCGCGTACTCCGCGTCGTCGTACTCGCGGACCTCGAAGCGCTTCTTGTCGGCGTAGTTGCCCGGATTGATCCGGACCTTCTCGACGATCTCGGCGGCGATCATCGCGGCGTTCGGCGTGAAATGGATGTCGGCGACCAGAGGCACCGAGACGCCCCGCGCCGCGAGCGCGCGCTTGATCTCGCGCAGGTTCTCGGCGTCCCGGATGGACGGCGCCGTGATGCGAACGATCTCGCAGCCCGCCTGCGCGAGGCGCACCGTCTGCTCGACCGTCGCCTGCGTGTCGAGCGTATTCGTGTTCGTCATCGACTGGATGCGGATCGGCTCGTCCCCGCCGACCCGGACGGATCCGACCGCGACGACGCGCGTTCTGCGACGCAAAGGCCGCATCGGATCGAAGGAGAGCGGAGGGTCCCCCGCCGTCCCGTGCTCCGGCCCCGACCGCGGTCGCAGCTCCGATTCGGAGCCGCCCTGCCGCGCCGCGCCCCTCATCCGCCCACCAACCGGTCGAAGAGCGCGAGCGCTTCGTCGATCTGGCTCGCATCCTTGCCGCCGGCCTGGGCGAAATCGGGCTTGCCCCCGCCGGACCCGCCGACGACGCCGGCGACCTCGCGGATCAGCGCGCCCGCCTGGAATCGATCGGTCAGATCCTTCGTCACCCCGATCGCGAGCAGGACCTTCTCTTCCCCCGCCGCCGCGAGACAGACGACGCCGCTGCCGAGTCGATTGCGCAGATCGTCGATGATCATCCGCATCGCCTTGGCGTCCACGTCCTCGACCCGTCCCGAGATCGAGCGCGCCCCATCGATCGACGCCATCGGCTTCGCGCCGGAGAAGAGATCCGACGAGCCGCCGCCCTGCTTCTTGAGCCGCAGCTCCTCGATCTGCTTCTGCGCTTCCTTGCGCTCGTCGAGCAGCTTGCCGACCCGGCCGGGCAGCTCGGCGAGCGGGACCTTGAGGCGTTCGGCGGCCTCCTGGGCGAGGCGCTCCTGGGCCCGGATGTGCCGGAGGGCGCCCATGCCGGTCAGCGCCTCGATGCGGCGGATGCCGGCGGCGATGCCCGACTCGGAGACGATCTTGAGCAGGCCGATGTCCCCGGTCGCGCGGGCGTGGGTACCGCCGCAGAGCTCCGTACTGCAATCGCCGAAGGAGACGACGCGAACTTCGTCGCCGTATTTCTCATCGAAGATCGCGATGGCGCCCTTCGCGATCGCCGACTTGTAGTCCATCTCGCGCGTCTCGCCCGGCTGGTTCGCCTCGATCCACTGGTTCACGCGATCCTCGATCGCCTCGAGCTCGGAACGGGCGAGCGGCGCGTCGTGGGTGAAGTCGAAACGCAGGCGCTCGGGGCCGACGAGCGAGCCCTTCTGCATCGCCTGCGAGCCGAGCACCTCGCGCAGTGCGGCGTGCAGCAGATGCGTCCCGGAGTGGTTGCGCACGGTCGCCTGGCGCGACGTCGCGTCGACCTCGAGGCGCGCGTCCTGGTCGACCTCGATCCGCCCCTTCACGACCCGGCCGACATGCACGAAGAGGCCCGCCACGGGCTTCTGGACGTCCTCGATCTCGACCTCGCCCGTCTCGGTCACGACCCGTCCGCGGTCGCCCATCTGACCGCCGCTCTCGCCGTAGAAGGGCGTCTCGTCGAAGACGAGCTCGACCCGGTCGCCCTCGCTGGCATCCCCGACGAGCTCGCCACCTCGGATCACGGTCGCGAGCTTCGCCTCGAGCACGAGCGCTTCGTAGCCCCGGAAGGTCGTCTGGAGGTCCGAGGCGATGCGGCCGTAGATCTCCTGGATCGCCGTGTCCCCGCTGCCCTTCCAGGCGGCGCGGGCGCGCGTCTTCTGCTCGCTCATCGCCGAATCGAAGCCCGATTGGTCGAGGGTCATCGACTGGCCGGAGAGGATGTCGGCCGTCAGGTCGACGGGGAAGCCGAAGGTGTCGTAGAGCTTGAACACGGTCGCGCCGGGGAGCTCCCGCGCGCCGCGAGCACGCAGCTCACCGATCTCGCCCTCGAGCAGCTGGAGCCCCTTCGAGAGCGTCTCGAGGAAGCGCTCCTCCTCGCGGCGGATGCGGTCCGTGATGTAGGCACGGCGGTCCGCCAGCTCCGGATAGGCGTCGCTCATCTGGTCGATCACGCGATCTGCGACGGAATGGATGAAGGGCTGGTCGCGGCCGAGCAGCTTTCCATGGCGCGAGGCACGGCGCAGGATGCGGCGCAGGACGTAGCCGCGGCCCGCGTTCGACGGCAGCACGCCGTCGCCGATCAGGAAGGCGAGCGCCCGAGCATGGTCGGCCACGACGCGCAGCGAGACGTCGGTCTCCGCATGCGAGCCGGGCACGACGTTCGCGAGCTCGGCGGCGCGGGCGATCAGCGGGGTGAAGCAATCCGATTCCCAGCTCGAGCGGACGCCCTGGAGCACGGCGGACCAGCGCTCGAGGCCGCCGCCCGTATCGATCGAGGGCTTCGGCAATGGAGTCATCGCCCCCGATGCGTCCTTGTTGAATTGCATGAAGACGAGGTTCCAGATCTCCATGAAACGGCCGGAATCGCTCGACGGATCGTCGTCCGCGCGGCCCGGGATCTGGCCCCAGTCGTAGTGGATCTCGGAGCACGGGCCGCAGGGACCCGTATCGCCCATCGACCAGAAATTCTCGGCCTCGTCGAGGCGATAGATCTTCGCAGCCGGGATGCCGATCTTGTCCCGCCAGATGTCGTAGGCCTCGTCGTCGTCGCGGAAGACCGAGACGACGAGGTCGTCCGGCTTGAAGCCGACGCCTTCGGTCAGCAGCGCCCAGGCGTATTCGATCGCGGCTTCCTTGAAATAGTCGCCGAAGGAGAAGTTGCCGAGCATCTCGAAAAACGTGTGGTGGCGGGGCGTTCGGCCGACGTTCTCGAGATCGTTGTGCTTTCCGGAGACCCGCATGCATTTCTGCGAGGTCGTGGCCCGCACGAAGTCCCGCGTCTCCTCGCCGAGAAAGAGCCGCTTGAAGGGCACCATGCCCGCGTTGACGAACATCAGCGTCGGGTCGGAATCCGGGACGAGCGAGGCGCTCGCGATGCGCCGGTGGCCCCGCTCCTCGAAGAAGCGGAGAAAAGTCTCGCGAATCTCCCTGGAAGGGAGCGACATGGGATACCTCGGGTTCGTTGGTCGGCGGAATATAGCGGCGACCGCCCCGGGAATGCGGTCCGAACGGCCAGGACCAGACCCGTCCCGGAATCGCGATGCCCGATCGGCCAGCCGGGTCATGTGAAAGTCGTGGCGGCTCGGCCGGGCCCCGACATGGAGATCCAGGAGCGGCGAGTCGGGGGAGAGTCGGGAGGGGGCGTGCGCGTTGCCGCGGCCGTGGACTCTTCCAGCAGGCCCGGGCGCGACGCGTACAGTTCGGGCATCCGGGCATGCGGGGCGACCGGGCGGGCGGGCGGGCGGGCCCGGCTGCGCAGGGGGTCGCCTGCTCGCCGTGCGCGCGGCACCTCGTTAGAAGCGGTCGATGTTGAAGTCGTCGCCGTCCATCATGCCGCCCTCGTCGTCCGCGTCGGGCTTGGCTTCGGCCGGCGCGGCGCTGTCGCCCGTGAACTCGTTCCACTCCGAATCGGAGGTCGAGGCGATGCCTCGGAAGCGCAGCGCGAAGTCGTCGGGGTTCGAGACGTGCTTGAGAGCCTCTTCGTAGGAGACGAGGCCAGCCTTCACGTGGCTCATGAGGGATTGGTCGAAGGTCTGCATGCCGTAGGTCGTATGACCCTTGGCGATGACATCCGGGAGCTCCTTCGTCCGGTCCTTGTCGGCGATCAGCTCGCGGGTCAGCGCCGTCGAGATCAGCACCTCGAGCGCCGGCACGCGGCCCTTGCCGTCGGCCCGAGGCACCAGCCTCTGGCTGATCACGGCCTTCAGGATCGTCGAGAGCTGCAGTCGCACCTGCTTCTGCTGGTAGGGCGGGAAGACCGAGATGATGCGGTTGATCGTCTCGGTCGCATCGAGGGTATGCAGCGTGCTCATGACGAGATGACCCGTCTCCGCCGCCGTGAGCGCCGTCTCGATCGTCTCGAAATCGCGCATCTCACCCACCAGGATGACGTCCGGGTCCTGGCGCAGGGCCGCGCGCAGGGCCGACGAGAACGTATGCGTATCGACCCCGATCTCGCGCTGGTTCACGATCGAGCGGCGAACGCGGACCAGGAACTCGATCGGATCCTCGATCGTCATGATGTGGCAGGTCCGCTCGCAGTTGATGTGCTCGATCATCGCAGCGAGGGTCGTCGACTTGCCCGAGCCGGTCGTGCCCGTCACGAGGACGAGGCCGCGGTGCTCGGAAGCGATCTTCTCGATCACCTTCGGGAGGAAGAGCTGATCGATGGTCTTGACGCCGAAGGGGATCACGCGGAACACGATGCCGACCGTGCCGCGCTGCTGGAAGACGTTGACGCGGAAGCGGCCGAGGCCCGGCAGGCCGTAGGCCAGATCGCACTCGCGCTTCTCGTCGAAGCGCGCCTTCTGGATCGGATTCATGATCGAGAAGGCAATCTTCTGGAGCTCGTCGGGCAGGACCCGCTCGCCGTTCTTGAGCGGCACGAGCGCGCCATCCACGCGAAACATCGGAGGCAGCCCCGACTTCAGATGGATGTCGGATGCCCCGCCCTTGATGGCGACCTTCAGGATCTCGTTCAATTCCATTCCGTGCCTCGAAACTGCCCGACAATGCAGGGGAATCCAGCCCGGTCCGCGACCTTCGCCATGCCTCCTTT
>CAUJGH010000248.1 GCA_963169575.1 Myxococcota bacterium
CTCCCCCCCCTCGCCGTCGACTCCGGCCGCGACCCGGGAGACCGGCCCGTCATGAACGGCGTGATCGCGTGGTTCGTCCACAATCCGGTCGCCGCGAATCTCGTCGCCCTCGTGATGGTCGTCGGCGGGATCCTCTCGCTCTCGAGCATCCGTCAGGAGGAGTTCCCGGCGATCGAGACCGAAGCGGTCCGGATCACGGTCGAATACCGCGGCGCCTCGCCCGAGGAGGTGGAGAAATCCGTCTGCCTGCGCGTCGAGGAGGCGATCGAGGGGACGCCCGATCTCGACCGGATGACGACCGTCGCCGTCGAGGGCGCCTGCAACGTGACGGCCGAGCTCGTGATCGGCTCCGACGTCGACGCCGCGACCGCCGAGATCAAGAACCGGGTCGACGCGATCGACACCTTCCCCGTCGAGGCCGAGAAGCCGACGGTCGCGAAATACGAGATGCGCCGCGGCGTGCTCAAGATCGCGCTCTCCGGCGACATCGACGAGCGCGAGCTGAAGGAGATCGGCCAGCGCGCACGCGACGAGATCGCGGCCCTCGACGAGGTCTCCCAGGCCGAGCTCCGTTATGCGCGCCCTTACGAAGTCTCGATCGAGGTCTCCGAAGACACGCTCCGGCGCCACGGCCTGACCCTCGACGGCGTCGCCGCAGCGGTCCGCAATGCATCGCTCGATCTGCCCGGCGGCTCGGTGAAGACCGAGGGCGGCGAGATCCTCTTGCGCGCGAAGGGCCAGGCCTATCGCGGACGCGAGTTCGAGCAGATCGTCGTATTGACGCGGACCGATGGCACCCTCGTCCGGATCGGCGACCTCGGCCGCGTCGTCGACGGCTTCGAGGACACCGACCTCCGCGGCCTCTTCAATGGCAAGCCCTCGGTCGTCGTGCGCGTCCAGCTGATCGGCGACGAGGACGTGCTCGACGCCGCGGCGGCGGTCAAGGCCTGGGTGCCCCGTTTCCGCGCGACGCTGCCCGAAGGCGTCGAGGTCACCGTCTTCAACGACGAGTCGATGGATCTCGTGACGCGGCTGGCGGTGCTCTCGAGCAATGCGCAGAGCGGGCTGGTGCTCGTGCTCGTCGTGCTCGCGCTCTTTCTGCGCTTCCGCCTCGCGATGTGGGTCGCGGCCGGCGTTCCGCTCTCGATCCTCGGCGCCTTCATGCTGCTTCCCTTTTTCGACATCACGCTCAGCACGATGACGGTGATGGCGCTGATCCTCGTCCTCGGCATCCTGACCGACGACGCCGTCGTCATCGGCGAGAGCGTTCATACTTTCGAGGAGGAGACGGAGGACCGGGTCGACGCGGCGATCCGCGGGGCCCAGGCGGTGCACATCCCGGTCGTATTCGGCGTCATGACGAGCATGGCCGCCTTCCTGCCGATCATGATCGTGCCGGGGCGCATGGGCGGGTTCTTCGGCGTGATCGGGCAGACGGCGATCCTCTGCCTCGTGATGTCGCTGATCGAATCCCAGCTCGTCCTCCCGGCCCATCTCGCCCATCGCCGCATCTCGTCGAAGGCCGATCGCCCGAATCCCTTCGTCGCGCGCTGGACGAAGTTCCAGGACGGGATGATCGGATGGCTCGATCGCCTCGGGAACGTGCACTACCGCGCCCTGCTCGAGGGCGCCCTCGAATGGCGTTATGCAGTCGTGGTCGGCTGTGTCGGTATTCTCGTGCTGACGATGGCGCTCTTCGAGAGCGGCCGGCTCCGATACCAGTTCTTCCCCCAGGTCGCCGGCAACATCGCCTACGCGACGCTGACGATGGAGCGCGGTGCACCGCTCGAGCGGACCGAGCTCGCCGTCGCCCAGATCCAGCGCGCCGCCGACGCGCTCCGCGCGGAGATCGAGGCCGAGTATCCGGGCCAGCAGATCGTGATCCATACCTTCGCCTCGATCGGCGAGCAGCTCGCCCGCGATGGACCGCAGGACCCCGGCGCGACGGGGGGCTCGCATCTCGCCGAGGTCGGCATGGAGCTCGTCCCCTCGATCGAGCGCGAGATCACGACCGACGAGGTGCTCGCCCGCTGGCGCGAGAAGACGGGGCCCGTCCCGGACGCCGTCGAGCTCGTCTTCGGCTCCGACGCCTTCTCGGTCGGCGACGCCATCAACATCGAGCTCTACGGCACCGACGACCTCGAAGCGCTCACCGGCGCGTCGGCGCTCGTCAAGCAGTTCATCGCGAACTTCGCCGGCGTCTACGACGTCGCCGACTCGTTCCGCTCGGGCAAGCAGGAGATCCAGCTCGCAGTGCGCGAGAGCGCGCTCCCGCTCGGCCTCAGCCAGATCGACCTCGCCCGCCAGGTCCGCCAATCCTTCTACGGCGAAGAGGCGCAGCGCATCCAGCGCGGGCGAGACGACGTCCGCGTCATGGTCCGCTACCCGGAGTCCGAGCGAAAATCCGTCGGCTCGCTCGAGGAGATGCGGATCCGCACCCGCGAAGGCGTGGAAGTCCCCTTCTCCGCCGTCGCCGAAGCGACGATCACGCGCGGTTTCTCGAGCATCCGCCGCACCGATCGCCAGCGCGTCATCACCGTCACTGCCGAGATGGACCGCAGCATCTCGACCCCCGAGCAGGTCCTCGCTGCGTTCGCCGAATGGTCGCCGGAGCTGAAGCGGGCCTTCCCCGCTGTCGACTACCGCTTCGGCGGCGAGCAGCGCGAGCAGGC
>CAUJGH010000249.1 GCA_963169575.1 Myxococcota bacterium
CGATGCTCGCGATGTTCTCCAATTGGCTCGGCATCCTGGGCGGTCTCCTGATCGCGACGCAATCCGGCATCGGCGCCCGCTTCTACTATCAGAGCGTCGTCAACGTCGTGACGCTGACGGATCTCTGGAGCGGGCTCGTCAAGACGCTCGTCTTCGGCTGGCTGATCGCGATGATCGCCTGCCATCAGGGGCTCGCGACGAAGGGCGGCACGGTCGGTGTCGGGCAGGCGACGACACGCACCGTCGTCGTCAGCTCGATCGCGGTGTTCGTCTCGGATTTCTTCCTGACGAAGGTGATCCTGCTGTGGTGATGGAAGGGCGCGAGCAGGGGGAGCCGGGGGCGCAGCGCGGTGCGCCGCTGATCGAGCTCGTCGGGGTCACGAAGCGCTTCGGTGGCCGGCCCGTCCTGAACGGGCTCGATCTCGCGGTCGCGCGCGGCGAGATCTTCACGCTGCTCGGCGGATCGGGATCGGGGAAATCCGTGCTGCTGAAGCACATGGTCGGCCTGCTGCGCCCCGACGCGGGGCGGATCGTGATCGATGGCCGGGACAGCGCGCGCTTTCGGGAGCGCGATTGGGTCGCGGCGCGCCGGCGGATCGCCTACGTCTTCCAGGGTGCGGCGCTCTTCGATTCGCTGTCGGTCAAGGAGAACATCGCCTACGGCCTGCGCGAGCATCTCGCCCTCGACGAGGCGGGGATCGATCGGCGGGTCGCGGAATGCCTCGAGGCGGTGGGACTCGCGGGCATCGAGGCGCGCATGCCGGCGGAGCTCTCGGGCGGGATGCGCAAACGGGTCGCGGTGGCGCGCGCGATCGCGCTGGCACCGGAGGTCATCCTGTACGACGAGCCGACGACGGGGCTCGATCCCGCGAACGCGCGGCGGATCGGGCAATTGATCGTGTCGCTGCGACGCGAGCTCGACGGGACCGCCGTCATCGTGACCCACGATCTCGATCTCGCCTTCGCGATCTCCGATCGGGTGGGGATGCTCGCGAATGGGCGGCTCGTCGCGGTGGGCACCTGCGACGAGATCCGGGCGAGCCGGTTGCCCGAAGTCCAGGAGTTCCTGGCCGGGGAGCTCGAGGCGCCGGCGGCGCGCACGGGTGGAGCATGACGATGGACCGCGACGCACGCATCAACCGGATGGTCGGACTCTTCGTGGTGCTGGCCCTCTGCGGACTCGCCGCCGGCATTCTCTCGCTCTCGGCGGAGGGCGGCTTCTTCGAGGCGCGCTACCCCGTGAAGGCGCGCTTCCAGAACGTGCTCGGCCTGCTTCCGGGCGCGCCGGTCTGGCTCGGGGGCAAGGAGGTCGGTCGCGTCGAGCAGATCAGCTTCGAGCCGGCCCCGGCAGAGCGGCCGGTACTGGTCGAGCTCGCGGTCCAGGAGTCGGTGCAGGATCGGATCCGGGCGGATTCGGTCGCGACGATCGGGACGATCGGGTTGCTCGGCGATGCCTATGTCGAGATCAGCTTCGGGACGGCCGCCGCGGATCGGCTCGAGGCGGGCGACGAGATCGCGACCCGCGATCCGGCCAACGTGACGGCCCTGATGGCCGAGGGGCGCAGCGCGCTCGCGAGCATCCACGCGCTCTCGGGCAGCCTCAACGCGGTCGTGAAGACCTTCGCGGAGAACAAGGGCGCAGAGCGCGCGGTGCTCGCGCTCGAAGCGGTCTCCGACATCATGATCGAGACGCGCGAGGGCTCGGGGCTGATCCATTCGCTGATCTTCGAGCCCTACGACGGGACGGGACTCGACGAGATCAGCGCGTCGCTCGCCGGCGTCGAGGAGATCGTGAACGAGATCCGGACGGGGGAGGGCCTGCTGCACGACCTCATCTACGAGCCCGTCGACGACCGGCGCGTCTGGCAGGATCTCTCCGAGACGACCTCGTCGCTCCAGCGCATCCTCGCCAAGGTCGAGCAGGGCGAGGGCACGCTCGGATTGCTCGTCAACGATCCGACCGTCTTCGAGAACCTGCAGCAGCTGCTCGGCGAAGCGCGAAGGAGCCGGGTCCTGCGGACCCTGATCCGGATGACACAGGACGATGCGGACGAGCGGCCGCCGGCGGATCCGGCGGGCGCGGGGCGGCGGCGCTGACGCGCGGCGCGTGCTTCGTTGCCAAGCCCGGGAGCGTCGAGTACGCTCCGCCGCGCTTTGCCTCATGCGTGCAAGGCTCTGGAATTCCACATGTTTTCGTGATCGGAAGGGCTCGGGTCGGGGCGGCTCGGCGCGCTGGGGCGCGCTGGGGCGCACTGGAAAGGCGCTTCGCGGGCTCCATTGCTGAGCCCCATGCGCCCTGACCGGGCGCAGCCGACCCCACATCGATCCGTCCACTTCTTCTTCGCCGAGGTCAATCCATGTCTGATTCCGTCCGGGACTGGACCCCGCCGGACAAGCCGGCCATCAGCCTCGAGAACGCCAAGCTCGAAGAGATGTCGAAGAACGAGCGGATCAAAGCCGAGAGCCAGGGGCTTTTTTTCGCGAGTGACGGCAAGTCTGCGCGTCCCTTCGCGGAGGAGATCGACGCGCTGACGCGCGGCGAGCGCGAGACGATCGGGAACGTCGCCAAGGAGCTGTCGAAGTTCTACGGCATCTATCGCCAGCAGGAGCGCGAGGAGCGGGGTCGCAAGAGCGGCGACCACATCTTCATGACGCGCATCAAATGCCCGGCCGGCGGCGAGCTCTCGGCGAAACAGTGGGCGGCGCTCGACGATGCCGCGGACCAGTTCGCGAACGGCACGATCCGGCTGACCTCGCGCCAATCGATCCAGTACCACTACGTCTACGGTCCGAAGCTCGCGCCGCTCGTGCGGCATCTGAATCGGCACTACCGGGCGGATTCGACGCTCTCCGCCTGCGGTGACGTGAACCGCAACGTCATGACCTCGCCCGCCGACGGGCTGATCGGTCCCGGGGATGCCCGCGGCCGGGCGCTCGCGCTCGAGATCGCGGAGGAGCTCGCGCCCCGCAGCAGCGCCTACTTCCAGGTCTGGTCGACCGACGACGAGGGGCGGACCGTCGCTCCGCTCCAGACCGAAGAACCCGTCTACGGAACGCAGTACCTGCCGCGCAAATTCAAGGTCGGGATCGCCCACGTCGCCGACAACTCGGTCGACATCCTGACCCAGGACGTCGGGCTCGTGCCGATCGTGACGGATGCGGCGACCGGCGCGGCGGACGGCTCGCTCTGGGACCTCTGGTCGGGCGGCGGGCTCGGGCAGACGCATAACAACGACGCCACGGCGCCGCTGCTCGGGCTTCATCTCGGGCGGATCCCGCGCGACCAGGTCGTCGCGGCGACGCGCGCGATCGCGACCCTCCAGAAGGAGAAGGGCGAGCGCAAGGATCGACGTCAGGCCCGTTGGAAGTACACGATCCGGCGCATCGGCGTGCCCGAGGTCCGCAGGCTGCTGCGCGAGCGCTTCGGGATCCCGCTCGAGGACGCGCCGCCGCAGCCGCTGCCGAAGAGCCGCCTCTTCCTGGGCTTCAGCGAAGCCCTGGACGGCAGCAGCAGCTACGGCCTGTCGGTCGAGAGCGGCCGCATCCGACCCGAGCTCCGCAAGGGGCTGCGCGCCGCCATCGAGCGCCTCGATCTGCGCGTCCGCTTGACCGGGCATCAGGACATCCTGCTCTGCGGCGTGCGCGACCGCGCAGCGCTCCTCGAGATCCTGGATGCCCACGGCGTCCCGCGGCCGGAGCAGGTCTCGCCGCTGCGCTCGCTCGCGATCGCCTGCCCGGCGAAGCCGACCTGCGGGCTCGCGATGACCGAAGCCGAGACGATCCTGCCGAATTGGATGGACGAGCTCGAGGCTGCAGGCCTGGGCGAGGTCCCCGTCGAGATCCGGATGACCGGCTGCCCGAACAACTGCGCCCGTCCGCCGACGGCCGAGATCGGGATCTTCGGCTACGGGAAGAACGATCACGTCGTGCTGGTCGGGGGGAACAAGCGCGGCGATCGGATCGCGCGGTCCCTCTACGCCCGGATTCCCGGCGAGCGGATGGTGGCCGTGCTCGGCGGGCTGCTGCGCGCCGTGAAGGAGCGCGCGCCGGTCGGCGTCGAGCCGGGCGATTGGTTCGCGGCGCAGGATCCGGCGCAGCTCCGCGCCTGGGTCGGCATCGACGACGTCGCCTGAAGGCGGACCGCAGGGCTCAGAAGCGGATCGGCAGGCGCTCTGGTCCCCGGATCAGGGAGCCCCGTCGCCATTCGATCTCGCCGTCGAGCGCGAGGTTCGGCATGCGCTGCGCGAGCAGCGGAAGGACCTCGGCGATCTCGGCCCGCGCGAGCGAGGCGCCCAGGCAGAAGTGGACACCGCCGCCGAAGGTGAGCATCGGCTCGCCGTGGCGGCGCAGGGGATCGAAGCGGTCCGGGTCGGGGTAGGTCTTCGGGTCGCGGTTGGCGGCGGGTGCGGAGGGCAGGATCACGGTCCCTGCCTTGATCGCGAGGCCGCGGTACTCGACGTCCTCGAGCGCCGTGCGCGGATTGCCCGAGCCGGCGCCCTCGTAGCGCAGCACCTCCTCGGCGGCGGAGAGCGCGTACTCGGGATGGGCGGCGAGCAGATGCCAGGCGTCCGGATGGCGCGCGAAGGTCGCGAGCGCGCAGGCGAGCTGACACTGGGTCGTGTCCTGGCCGCCGAAGATCAGGACCGTCAGCATCGCGCGGAGCTCGTCGGCATCGAGGAAGTCGCCGCCGCTCGATTCCAGGGCGACGAGCGCGGAGGTCAGGTCGTCGCCCGGCGATCTGCGGCAGCGCTCGACGAGGCCGTCGGCATAATCGTCGAGGTTCGCGAGCGCCGCCTCGATGCGGGGTCGCTCCTCGGCGATGCGCGATCCGAAGGCGAGCGAGAGGTCGCGCGACCAGGCGTGGAAGCGCGCGAAATCCGAAGGCGGCACGCCCAGCAATCCGCCGATCACGCGCACGGGGTAGGGCGCGGCGAAGGCCTCGACGAACTCGCAGGCGCTGCGGCCCGCCAGCGAGTCGATGAACTCGCGGGCGGTCTCGCGCATCATCGGCCGCAGTCGCTCGATCTGGCGCGGCGTGAAGGCACGCGAGACGACGCGGCGAAGGCGCGCGTGGGGCTCGCCTTCCTTGTTCGAAAGGATCTGCCCGAACCATTCGCGCAGGCGTCCGCTCCGGATGCCGGCGAGATCGAGGGCATCGTTGCCCTGCAGACGGAAGCGCTTCTCGTGGAGCAGCCAGTGGACGGACTCGTAGTCGAGGAAGACGAGGCCCAGCGGCGTCGTCGCATACCACGAGCGTTCGCGCGCGGCGCGATGGGCGGCGTGGATGTCGAGATCGTAGGCGGCCGAGAGCGTGTCGATGAAGGGAGCCGCGGCGCCGGGCTCGAAGTGGACGGCGCTCATCGGCGGGTCTCCGCGGAATCGAGCTTGCGTGCGCCGGCGAGATCGAAGAAGGCGCGCAGCCGGAGCAGGCGCCCCTCGGCGTCGAGCTCGGCGACGTCGATGACGTCGACCTCCATCAGCTCGCCGTCCCGGCCGATCGTCGCACACATCGGAACCGCGCCCTCGCGGCCGGCGACGCAGGCGGGGCCGGTGATCACGACCTTCTTCGCGAGCTCGTTGTCGCGGTAGAAAGCGCGCACGGCGTCGATGCCCTCGTGGACCGGGCCGCCGACGGGAATCTGGATCGAGGCGTTCGGGGCGTAGAGCGAGACGATGCCCTCCCAATCGCCGGCGCTGATGAAGGCGGCATAACGTTGGAAGACCTGGGCGAGGGCACTCATCGGGGCTCTCCTTTCGGGTCGGATCCGGTCGGTCTGCTCCAGGCCGCACGGACCGAGTCTGGGGCGCGCTCCGAGCACGCCATCTTCGCGCACTCGCGGCGCAGAATCAGCCGCCGAAAGAATCGCAGTCGTCGGGATTCCCGCGCGAGAGGCCGCGCCCCAGCCATTCCTTGCGCTGGGCCGAGGAGCCGTGGGTGAAGGATTCCGGGTGGACGCCGCGGCCGGACATCTTCTGGATCCGGTCGTCACCGATCGCTGCGGCGGCGCGGAGGCCCTCCTCGATGTCGCCCGCTTCGAGGATGCCCCGCTGTCCAGCGTGCTGGCCCCAGACGCCCGCCAGGCAATCGGCCTGGAGCTCCATGCGAACGGAGAGCGCGTTGGCGCTTTCGGGCCGGCTCTGTTGTTCGGCGCGGACCTGACGTTCGATGCCGGAGAGGTTCTGGATGTGGTGGCCGAGTTCGTGGGCGAGGACGTAGGCCTGCGCGAAATCGCCGGGCGCGCCGAAGCGCGCGCTCAGATCGTCGTAGAACGCGAGGTCGACGTAGACCTTCTGGTCCGCCGGGCAGTAGAAGGGGCCCATCTCGCGCTGGCCGACGCCGCAGCCCGAGCGCGTCGCCTCGCGGAAGAGCACGAGCTTCGCGTCGCGGTAGCCGGGCAGGAGATCGGACCAGGTCGCCTGCAGATCGTCGAGGACGAAGGAGACGAAATCGACCTGGCGCTCCTCGGCGGCCGTCGTGTCGAGCGGCGCGGCGCCGCCGCTGCGGCCGGTGGGATTCGGGCTGGCGTCTCCGCCTGCGAATCCCGGATCGCTCCCGACGCCGGTCGTGGCGAAGGGATCGGCCCCGAGCTCCCCTCCGCCGAGCAGCGCGAGCGGGTTGATGCCGAGGAAGTACATGACGACGAGCAGGACGATCAGGCCGGTCAGGCTGAAGCGCCCGTTGCGGCCGCGCGGGAGGGGCAGGCCGATGCGGGATCCGCCGAGACCGCCGGGCAGGCCGGCCGGCCCGCCGCCCCGCTCGCCGCGCCGGTCCTCGAGATTCTCGCTGCGCTCCTTCTCTTCCCAGCGCATCAGCCGACGAGCTCCCACTCGACTCCGCCGCCCGCCGCCTCGGAACGCCGGACGCGCCCCTCGCGGAGGAGCTTCTGGAGATGGGCCGTGACCGATTGACCGGCCGCGGCGAACAGACTCTCCGGGTAGCCCACGTAGATCCGGCGCACCATCGCGGGGACCTCGCGCAGTCCCGCCTCGAGGGCGGCGACGATCTGGCGCTCGCGCTCGCGGCGATGGGCGATGTACTCCTCGATCTTGGCGACGCCGTCGTCGATGCGGGGGCCATGGGCGGGATAGATCTGGCGCGGGGCCTCTGCGCGCAGGCGCTCCAGCGATCGCATGTAGTCGCCGAGATCCCCCGAGCCGCCGGGGATCACGGTCGTCCCGACGCCGAGGACGTTGTCGCCGCTGAAGAGGTTCCACTCCTCCTCGAGCACATAACAGAGATGATCCGGGGCATGGCCCGGCGAGTACACCGCGCGCAGCCGCGCGCCTTCCGTCTCGACGACGTCGCCATCGTCGATGCGCTCGAGCGGGCAATGGGCCTGGCGATCGGGATCGGCGAGGGCGACGGGGCTGACACCGCCGCCCGGCCCCGACAGCCCGGTGTCGGTCGGCCAGGGCCGCTTGTAGACCGGCATCGCGCCGAAATGGGCGACGATCTGATCGACGCCGCCGATGTGGTCGGGATGCGCATGGGTCAGGACGATGCCCTCGAGCCCGTCGCAACCGACGCGGGCGAGGGCTTCTTCGAGGACGGGGAGATAGGCGTCGTAGCCCGATCCGGTGTCGAGCAGCAGGCGCTTGCGGCCGCGGCCGACGAGATAGGTGTTGGTCCCGGGGCCGGTGAACATCGAAGGATTCTGGCCGAGCGCGACGGCGACGCAGGGCGAGAGCTGCTGCACGATCGG
>CAUJGH010000250.1 GCA_963169575.1 Myxococcota bacterium
CTCGGTGCGCTCGTCGCCCGACTCGCCGCCGCCGCCTCGCTCCGTCCGCTCGATGTCCGCGTGCACGGCGTCGACGGCGATGCCCTCGTGATCGCCGGCTCCGGCGGGGCCCTGGACGCAATCGACCCCGCCGAAGAGAGCCGTCTGCACCGCGCCGCGCTGGCAGGCTGAATCCGCGCCGCCGCGCACCGCCCTCGGCCGCGCACCCCGCTTCGATCCCGCCGCGCCGCGCCGTCCCGGATCCCCGGACGGGCGCTCACCGCGCACTCCGCGAATCGCGGTTTCCGCACCGACTTCGAGCGAGAACCAGATTCTCTTTTGACGAGAACAAGGTTCTCTCCTAGCGTCGGGCGGCGCGCGACCCCGCGCCCATCCGGGAGGCAGAGGCATGGATCTCCGGTACCGACCCTTCGACGCGGACAACCACTACTACGAGTCCCTCGACTGCTTCACGCGCCATCAGCCCGCGGCCATGAAGCGCCGCGGCGTCCAGATCCTGCGCGACGGCAAGCGCGCCTTCGTCGTGATCGCGGACAAGATCAGCCGCTTCATCCCGAACCCGACCTTCGATCCGGTCATCGTGCCCGGGAGCATCGAGCTTCTCTTCCGAGGCGAAGTGCCGGCGGGCGTCGATCCGCGCACGCTGACGCGCGTCGAGCCGATCCATGCCGAATACCGTGATCGCAGCGCGCGGCTCGCCGTCATGGACGAGCAGGGGCTCGCGGCGACGCTGCTGTTCCCGACGCTCGGCGTCGGCGTCGAGCAGGCGCTGCGCCACGATCCGGAGGCGACGATGGCCTGCCTCTCGGCCTTCAATCGCTGGCTCGAGGAGGATTGGGGCTTCGCGTACGAGAACCGGATCTTCTCGGCGCCGCTGCTTTCGCTCGCGGATCCCGACGCCGCCCTCGTCGAGCTGCGCTCGCTGCTCGGTCGCGGCGCGCGGCTCGTGCATGTCCGGCCCGCGCCGGTCCCGTCGGCGCAGGGCCCGCGCTCCCTCGGCCACCGCGCCCACGATCCCGTCTGGGCCGCGATCGCCGAGGCCGGCATTCCGGTCGCCTTCCATCTCGGCGACAGCGGTTATCTCCAGTTCGCCGCGGCCTGGGGCGGCAAGCCGGATTTCGAGCCCTTCGGCGCGACCGATCCGCTCGACGGCGTGCTCGTCGACGACCGCGCGATCTACGACACGATGGCGTCGCTGATCGTCCACGGCGTCTTCCACCGCCATCCCACGCTCCGCGTCGCGAGCATCGAGAACGGCTCCGACTGGGTCGCGCCGCTCGCGAAGAAGCTGCGCAAGAAGGCGAACCAGATGCCGCAGGCCTTTCCCGAGGATCCGCTCGAGGTCCTGCGCCGCAACGTCTGGGTCACCCCCTACTACGAGGAGGATCTGCGTGCGCTCGCCGACCTGATCGGCGTCGACAAGATCCTCTTCGGCTCGGACTGGCCCCACGGCGAAGGACTCGCCTCGCCGGTCGACTTCACGAAGGAGCTGGGCGGCTTCAGCGACGCCGAGGTCTTCAAGGTCATGCGCGACAACGCGCGGGGACTGCTCGGCGACGCGAAGATCGCGGACTAGCGGATTCGGCGCAGGCGAGACGCTCGCCGGAGGAGGAGAAGCGAGATGACGAAGCCGGGACGCGCCCACGACTGCCTCATCAACGTCCATTTCGGCGACGACGATCAGCCGGAATGGATGCACCGCGTCAAGAACGAGTATTTCAAGCGCGGCGACTCGATCTTCGGCAAATGGGAGATGGAGAAGGTCCTCGCCGAGATGGACGAAAACGGCGTCGAGCGCGCCGTGCTCTCCGCGAATCTGCGCGAGCCGAAGAGCTCGGCCATCCGCTTCGTCGAGGCGCGTCCGGACCGCTTCGCGCTCTCGGTGGGCGGGCTCGATCTGCTGCGCCCGATGCCTTCGCTGCGCGAGCTCGAGGCCTTCGTTCGGAGCCTGCCCGTCGTCTCGACCGTCGTCGGTCCGTCGTTCTGGGGCGACGGGATGTACGACGCGGGCAACGCCGTCTACTACCCGCTCTACACGAAATGCTGCGAGCTCGAGCTGCCGCTCTGCATGAATACGGGGCTGCCCGGCCCGCCGATCCCGGGCGAAGCGCAGAATCCGATCCATCTCGACCGCGTCTGCGTCCGCTTCCCGGAGCTGCGGCTCTGCATGATCCACGGCGCGGATCCGTGGTGGGAGATCGCGATCCGGCTGATGATCAAATACCCGAACCTGCATCTCATGACCTCGGCCTGGGCGCCCAAATACCTGCCCGAATCGTTGCTGCACTACATGCGGACGCGCGGCAAGAAGAAGGTGATCTTCGCTTCCGATGCGCCCGTCCTCTCGATCACGCGCACGCTCGGCGAGGCGATGCAGCTGGACCTGCCGCCGGAGGTCCGCGACGACTATCTCTACGGCAATGCCCAGCGCTTCTTCTTCGACCGACTTGCGGCGAAGAACGCCTGAGGCCACCGAACGACCGGGCGCCGAGGATCGGGCCGCCGCCGGGCGGCGCTTCGCTCGCCCGGCACCCGAAGAGGAATCCGATGACCGATACGATCGTGGACCGCAAAGACGGTCTCGTGACCCTCACCTTCAACCGGCCCGAGAAGAAGAACGCGATCAACGCGCCGATCTGGGCCGCGCTCGATCGCGTACTCCACGAGGTCGCGACGAACCCCGACGACCGCGCGCTCGTCCTGCGCGGCGCCGGCGGCAATTTCTCCGCGGGCGCCGATCTCGGCGGCGGGCTGCAGCAATCCTCGAGCCCGAAGGGGCTCACCGGCGGTCCGCCCCAGGCCGTGATCCACGAGATGCGCATCGTCGGCGACCTGATCAACCGGCTGCACCGCCTCCCGAAGCCGACTCTCGCCGTCGTCGACGGCGTCGCGATGGGCGTGGCCCTCGGGCTCGTGCTCGCCTGCGACCTCGCGATCGCGAGCGACCGCGCACGCTTCTGCGAGGTCTTCATCAAGCGCGGGCTCGCGCTCGACGGCGGCACGTCCTGGTCGCTCCCGCGCGTGATCGGTCTGCGGCGCGCGAAGCGGATGGCGTTCTTCGGCGACATGTTGAGTGCGCAGGAGGCGCTCGAGTTCGGCCTCGTCAACGAGCTCGTCCCGGCGGAAGAACTCGATGCGCTCGGCGAAGCCTGGGGCCGGCGCCTCGCCGACGGCCCGACGACGGCCTTCGGCCTGATCAAGCGCATGCTCGACGAGAGCTCCGGACGCAGCTTCGAGCAGGCGACCGAAGACGAAGCGCGCGCGCAACACGTCGCCTTCACGACGAGCGACATGCGCGAGGGGATCCAGGCCTTCCTCGAGCGCCGCGATCCGCGGTTCACCGGCCGATGAGCCTGCCGGATCCCGCGGAGATCCGTGCGCGCCTGACCGGTCCGGGCGGGGCCTTCGAGATCGTGCGCGAGGACGTGCGCGGAAACGAGATGTGGGTCTTCCGCGATCGCCTCCGCAACCTGCGCGAGATGCTGGATCGGACGGCGCGTTTCGGCGACCGGCCGTATCTGATCGACGGCGAGGTGCGTCTCGGCTTCGCCGAACATCGGCTCTGGGTCGAGCGCGCGGCGACCGGCCTGCGCGATGGCCACGGCATCCGGCCCGGTGACCGCGTCGCGCTCTTCGCCGCGAATCGCTGGGAGTGGATCGTCGCCTTCTGGGCGACGAGTGCCCTCGGCGCGATTCCCTGCCTCATGAACGGATTCTGGACGGCGGAGGAGTTCGCCGACGCGGTGGCGCTCGCATCGCCCGCGCTGGTCATCGGCGATGCCGCGCGGCTCGAACGCGTGAAGGCCGAGCTGCGCGGTCTGCCGACGCTCTGCATGGACGAGCAGTTCGCGTCGCTCGTCGCAGCGCCGCTGCCCGGTACGCGCGTGACGGCGGGACCGGAGGCCGTGCCGAGCCGGGTGCCCGCGCTCGCGATCGCGGAAGACGATCCCGCCTTTCTCATCTTCACGAGCGGCACGACCGGTCGCGCCAAGGCCGTCGCCGTCCCGCATCGCGCCGCCTGCGGCTTCGCGCAGGTCAGCGCGTTCACGGAGGCCTACGGTCGCGGCTCGTTCGGCGTCCCGCTCCCGGAGGCGGGGCAACCGGCGCCCCCCGCCGACGACGTCGTGCTCGTGACCTCGCCGCTCTTCCATGTCTCGATGCTCTACGGCGCCGTCGTGATGGGTGCCGTCAAGGGATTCCGCATGGTGCTGCTGCCCGGCCGCTTCGAGCCGGAGCGCACGCTGCAGGCGATCGAGCGCGAGCGGGTCACGCTCTGGATGGCGCTCGGCAGCGCGGCCCCGCGCGTCGCGGCGTGTCCCGCGCTGCGCGACTACGACACCTCGAGCCTGCGTCAGGTCGGGATCGGCGGCGCCCCGGTCAGC
>CAUJGH010000251.1 GCA_963169575.1 Myxococcota bacterium
GGTGGACGAGGCCGATCTCGCCTTCGAGCTTCGCGCGGAGCTGCTCGCCTTCGAGGGAGACGGATTCGATGCGCGTCGCACCGCTCTCGAGAATCGCGAGGGTGCCCGACGCGCGGCTGAAGCGGAGGGGAACGGGGATCAAGGCGGCGTCGATCTGGAGGGTCGGCGATTCGAAGTCGACCCGTCCGCGCAGTGTCCCGCCCGGGTCGAGGGCGACGTCGGCGACGGCGGCCAGCTCGCCGGCGACACGCACACCGGCGGCTTCGAGGCGCAGCGGCAGGCGTTCGATCGCGACGCGTTCGACCCGCCCGTCGAAGGCCGGCTCCGCGCCGAGCACGAGCACGCCGTCGATCCGCCCGAGCGCGCTGTCCGCATAGATGCGCAGCCGCGGCCGTCCAGAGAGCCACGAGGTCGAGAAGCGCGGCGCGACCTCCAGCGGGTCGACGCGCAGCGCCTCCACCGACGGATGTTCGATCCGCACGTCGCTCGCGCGCAGGACCGGTCCGCGCCGCGTCCAGGCGGGCGCGAGCGTCCCGATCTCGACCCGCGCGCCGCTGGCAGCACCGATCTCGAAGGCGAGCCGCCGCGCGACGGCATCCCAGGGAAAGAGCAGCGCCACGAAAGCGATCGTCACGAAGAACGCGACGAGGAGTGCCGCCCAGAGCGGGAGCTTGCCCGACGGAGTGGGCGACGGCACGAGGCGGGACTGCGGCACGCGCCTACTCTACCGGACCGCGGCGGGGCCAGCGTCCGGATCGGGGGTCGGATCGGCAGCCGGCTCGAAGGCCGGGCAGAGATCAGGATCGGCGGCCGGCTTCATGCGAGCGGCTTGAAGCCCGAGACGGAGAAGGTGACGTCGATCAGGTCGGCGGCAGCGCCCGAGGACGAGAGCCCGGCCCGGCGCTTGATGCGAAGGCTCTTGATCGAGAGCGGCTGGTCCGCGTTCTCGATGCTCGCGAGATAGCCGACCGCCTGCTGCAGCGTGACGTTCTTGAGGCTGACCTCGACCTTCGTCTCCTCGTAGCGTTCGCTCTCGCCCGATTGTCGCTTCTCCATCGAGGTCGGCTTCACACCGGCCCGCGCCGCCAGCGCCTCGAGCAGCGTCAGCAGGTTCTGTCCGTCGCGGCCGTTCTGGATCCGGCCTTCGACCTCGACGAGCCGGCCATTCAGGTCGTCCCATTCGCGCTTCATCCGCTGCATCAGCGCGAGCTGGCGGGCCGCGTCCTCGGCCTCCGCCTTCGCGTCCTCGACCGCGCCGCGAATCGGCATCACGATCCCGAAGAGCAGGATGACGAAGGCGAGGGCACCCCCGGCCGCGCCGACGAGCACGCGCTCGCGCGGTGCCAGTCCGTCCCAGAGCGCCTGGATGCGTCCGAAGATCTCGCTCATGCGCCCCCCGCGATCCCGTCGCTGGAGACGGCGAGGGGAATGCTGACGTCGAAGCTGACGCCGCCCGTCTTGCTGTCGGTCTTGACCGATCCGGCGACCTTCGCCCCCTGGAAGGCCGCGTTCGCCGCGAGCACCGCCGTCAGGCGATCGGCCGCCTCGTAGCCCCCGGCCGCGACGTCGAGACGGATCTGGTTGCGGTCGATGGTGACCTCGTTGATGCGGACCTCGAGATCCGGAGGGATGGCGCGCGAGAGCTCGGCGAGCAGCTGCAGGGCCGAGCGATCGTCGCTGTAGAGCCCGAGGAAGTCGGCGCGCTCGCGAGCGGAGCGGAGCTCGCCGCCGAAGGCGTTGGCCGGCTCTGTGGGGACGGGTTGGCGGTTCGGAAATGCTTCGCCGAAGAGCGCCGCCATGGCCTGCTCGTGGCGGGCGACGCGGCGATGCTGGAGCACGACCGTCGTCACCGTGCTGACGAGCAGCAGGCCCGCGAGCAGCGCGGCGAGCAGCACGGTCGGCCGGAGCTCGCGCCCGAAGTACGCGGCGAGATCCTGGCGGAAGGCGAGCTCGCCCTGGCGGAAGTTCATCTTCGTGACGGGTTCGCCGGCGAGGCGCAGGGCGAGGGCGAGGGCCGGTGCGAAGAGCAGCGGATCGACGCCCTCGACGAGCTTCGCGTGCGGCGCGTCGGCGGGCATGCGGAGGCGGTGGGCGGGCAGGCCGGTCCGCTTCGCGAGGACCTCGTCGAGGCGATCGAGATGGGCGCTGCCGCCGAAGAGGGTGAGCTTCGCGTCGCGGAAGACGGGGCCGGCGCCCTGGCGGGCTTCGGCGGCCTCGAGGGTGCGCACCGCTTCGCGAGCGATGCGGTCGACGATCGCCGCGACGCCCGGAGAGCCCGGCTGACCGCCGCGACCGAGCGCGCCGCCCTCGCATTTGCGCTGCTCGGCCATCTCGAGCGACAGCCCGGTCTCGGCGGCGATCGCCTCGGTCATCGCGCGGCCGGCGACGGGGATGCTATGCGCGAGCACGGCGCGGCCGTCGTGGAGGGCGCAGAAGGTCGTCTTCTCGTGGCCGACGTCGAGGAGCAGGTGGGTTCCCTCGAGTCGGAAGACCGGCGCGAGGTTGGCGAGCACGAGTCCCTCGGCTTCGATGACGTGGGGATCGCAGCCGCCGGCCTGGAAGAAGCCGAGCATCTCGGCGACCTGCGCGCGGCGCGCGAGCGTCGCGGAGACGACGGCGTGGCTCTTCTCGGCGCGGAGCAGGTTCCAATCGACGTAGATGTCGTCGAGACGGAAGGGCGTCTCGGCCTCGATCTCGAAGGGGATCGCCTGCGCGAGGCGGCGATGGTCGGCGAAGGGGAACTCGAGCCTTCGGGTCGAGAGCTGACGGGCGGGGAGCGCGGTCGCGACGTGGCCCGTCGGGAGCTTGTGCATCGCGATGAAGCGCTGGAGGTGTTCGGAGAGGGTCGTCGCAGCGTCTATGCGGGGATGGACGCGGAACGGTCCGGGCTCGAGGCTGCGCGGGGAGACCCGCAGCTCGACGGCCTTGAGCGTGTGGCTTCCCGCGTCGAGACCGAGCACGCTTCGCTCGAAGATCGCCATGTCTTGCCAGACTCCCCCGATGATCCGGTCGCCGCTTCGTTCGGCGCTTCGACCGCTCTCACATCCACTCTTCTGATCCGCTCGTCTGATCCGCTGTTCTACATCCGCGGTCGCTCTTCTGCGATCCGCTCGTTCGACTGGTTCACTGCCCGATCTTGCGCGGGCGCTCTCGTCGCCGCTCGTCCCGGTTCTTTCGTCCGGTTCGGGGGGATCCTTTGGGCTCCGACCCGGTCAACGAGCGCCGGTGCCCCGCAGGCGGCGCCAGGATAGCAGCAGCGGGCCCTCGGCCGAACGTGTGTCGATGATCGCTTCCTGCCGGCGGACCAGGTTCCCGACCCGCGCCTCCGCCACCACGCGAAAGACCTCCGGCTTCGCCGGCATCTCCACCGGCGGAAAGATCGATCCCTCCGCCAGGGCGCCGTCCGCGACCTCGTTGATCGGGACGCAGCGCTTCGGATCTCCGCCGTCCTCGCCGCAGAGCTGCTTGCCCTGTTGCCTCAGGTGGTAGATCGCGCGCACGGCCTTCTCGTTCAGCAGGCGGCGATCGCCGTCGACCCCGGTGTAGACGAGCGAGAGCACCCACGGCTCGGCGCGATTCAGGTTGATCCCCGCCTGGCCGCCGATCGGATGGACGGTGAGCGAGTCGCGCAGCGCATCCAGCAGGCGGCCGTCGACGCCCTCGACGAGGCCGATCTCCTCGAAGGACAGGAAGGGACCGTTCGCGGCGCGATAGGGCGGATCCTGGTCCTGGTAGTAGGCGTCCTCGTCGCGGCC
>CAUJGH010000252.1 GCA_963169575.1 Myxococcota bacterium
ACGCCTATTTCACGACCGGAAGCGGCGCCAGTACCTTCGGTGAACAGCAGCCGATCGCGATCGACGCGACGAAGGAGCTGGTCGCAGCCGCGAAAGAGCTCGGAACGCACTTTCTCGACGAGAAGGAGCTCGCACGCATCACGAGCGAGGTCGAGGCCCTCGTGAAGGACCAGCCGATCCGCGGCGAGTTCGTGGCCGAGAAGGTCCAGAGCCTCGTCACCGCCAGCACGATGAGCCCGATCTTCGACTGGGTGACGGCGATTCCGATGTCCCCGTTCAAGGCGCTTCAGGGCGTCGACGAGGGCGCGCAGGCGATTCGGGAGTTCAACCAGACCGCCATGGAGATGGCGCGAACGGTCAACGTCATGCCCCGACTGATCCGGTGGAACCTGCAGCTGCTCGCGCTCGACGTGACGCAGCAGGGCAATATCGAGTCGACCCTCGAGAGCTTCGATGCCCTGGCCCGGAGTGCCGAGTCCCTGTCGCAGACCGCCGAATCGCTTCCCGGGACGCTGCGCGCGCTGCTCGCGGAAGCGGAGCGCACCGGCCGCAGTCTCGAGCCGCTCTCCCGATCGCTCGAGAGTACGGCCTCGGCAGTGGCCGAAGCGGGCCAGACCTGGGGCGGACTCGTCGCCGAGCTCTCGAAGCCGCCGGCGGACCCGACCAGGCCCTCGCGTCCCTTCGACATCCGCGAGTGGGAGCAGACCGCCGCGCAGGTCACGTCGGCTGCGACGGAGCTCCGGGCGCTGCTCGATTCCGTCGGCTCGCTCGCCGGCTCCGATTCGATGGCCGGCCCCCTGGCCGAGCTGACCGCGCGGGTCGAACAGGTCGAGACGGGCTCGCGCGCGCTCGTGGATCTCGTGGCCTGGCGCGTCCTGCAGCTGACCCTCGCGTTCTTCGGATTGCTTTTCTTGTACCGTTTCGTGTCCCATGCCCTCGAAGCGCGAGGCAGGCGGCATTGATCAACCTCCGGGAGATCTTCGATGCTCATTTCTGAACTCCGTCGCGTCCTGGCTGTCGGCCTGCTCGTGCTGGTCGCAGCAGCGTGCGCCAGCCCGGTCGGTGTTCGCAGAGAAGATCCGCACGAGATTCAGCGCTATCTCACGCGCAGCGCGCTCACCGACGACCACGCCAGCGATTTCACGCAGAACACGCTGCGCCGCTACGGGTTACTCGAGGCGTTCGAGAGACAACCGGTCGTGACCCTCGCCAATCTGCATGGCGCCGCCGCCGCAGAGGACTTCCCCCCCGGCGCCCTCTTCGCATTGGCCGAGCTCTCCTTTCTCCACGCCTCTCAGACCGGGACCCAATCGGACTACGCGGCCACGGTGATCTACGCGTGGGCCCTGCTCTTCCCCGAGAATCGCGAGGCATCGCTCGATCCCCTGGATCCGCGCGGTCGCATCGCGGCAGACCTGTACAACCGCGCCCTCACCTCCGCGTTCCGACGCACGCATGACGGCCGGGTCGCATTCAAGACCCGAGCCGACTTCGAGCTCGGACTTCCCTTCGGAAAGCTCTCCGTCACGATTCGTCCCGACGCTCTGGCGATGGAGGGCTACGAGTTCTACGACGTTCGCCCCGTCACCGAGCTCAAGGTCACGGGTCTGCAGAATCGCTATCGCCATCCCGGAATCGGGTCACCCCTCGCGGCGAAGGCCAGGCCGCTGCCGGGTCACGTACCGGTCGTCGAGCTCAGCCAGTCGAGTCTCGTGCCGCTGACCGCCGTCATCGCGATCGATCAGCCCATCGCCGGTCTCCGGAGCGGTCACGTGCGCGGCAAGTTCGAAGTCTTCACCAGTCTGGACGAACAGAGCTTCGCGATTCCGGGCGGCCGCACGATCCGGCTCGAGTCGGAACCCACGGCGGCGCTGGCGGCCTCGCTCTCGGAATCCCGCTTCTGGAAGAACGAGATGAAGGTCTTCCTCGGCAATGCGATCGGCGTGCGCCAGGAGAGCGCGCTCAACGGCATCCGCCCCTACGAGAAAGGCCGCATTCCGGTCGTATTCGTCCATGGGACGGCGTCGAGCCCGGCACGCTGGGCCGACATGATCAACGACATGCTCGCCGACGCGAGGCTGCGCGAGCGATTCGCGTTCTGGACGTTCACCTACGACTCGGGCAACCCGATCGCCTATTCCGCCTGGCAGCTTCGCGATGCGCTGACGAAGGCCGTTCGCCGCGGCGATCCCGCTGGGAACGATCCGTGTCTCGGGGACATGGTGGTCCTGGGTCATAGCCAGGGAGGGCTCCTCACGAAGAACACCGCGATCGATTCGGGCAACCAGTTCTGGGCGACGATCAGCAGCGCAGACTTCGAGGCCACGGAATTCGGCCCGGAGCAGAAGCAGCTCCTGCGAGAGAGCCTGTTCGTCAAACCGCTGCCGTTCGTGACCGAAGTGATGTTCCTGGCGACGCCCCACCGCGGCAGCTACCTCGCCGGTCCGCAGTTCGTCCGCCGCATCGCCCAGCGCTTCGTCCGCCTGCCGAGCGACCTCGTTCGCGTCGGCGCGGACCTCGTGACGGTGCTGCCCAAAGGCGGCCCCGGCCTCACGTTCAGCCGGATGCCGACCAGCATCGACAACATGTCTCCGGGCAACAGATACATCCAGACGCTTTCCAAGATCCCCGTGGCCCCCGGAGTGAAGGCGCATTCGATCATCTCGGTCGTCGATACGACCAAGCCCCGTTCGTCCGCCGGAGACGGCGTCGTCAAATACGAGAGCGCACGCATCGAGGGCGTCGAAACCGAGCTCGTCGTGCAGAGCCCGCACTCCGGGATGCAGGCGGCGTCGCAGACCATCGAAGAGGTCCGGCGAATCCTGCTCGAGCATTCCGCCGCCTCGGGCTGTCCCGTTCCGGAGTGACGGCGGACGCGGCGGCCTCGGCCCATCCAGAATTTGCGCTGGGGCCGCGTCTGGCTCCAGCTGCCGTAGCCATTCAGGGGTACTCGCCCAGGCCCGGATGCAGAACCGAGAGTCAGAGCGCATCGGCTGCGGAGCGAACACGTCCCGGGCAGCTCGTTCCGAATCGGGCGGAGGCCCGGCATCCCGGTGACGAGACGCGATCCAGAGGGCAGGATCTCTCTGCAGGCAGCGCGTCCGGTCGCCGGGTGGGCTCGACCGCAGGGAGAACGACATGACCGCGAAGCAGAGGACCTCCGCCAGGAAGCCCGCCCGCAAGACCCCGCGGAAGCCCGCCGCGAAGCCGACCTCGCGCAGGAAATCCTTCGCCCGCTACCGCCGCTCGGTCGACGCGCGCCCGGATACGCTCGACTTCCGCGACCGCATGTACGTGCCGACCCTCGTCGACGTTCCCGAGACGCTTCCGCTCGCGCGCTATGCGCGGCTGCGGCTGCCCGTGCTCGACCAGGGAACCGAGGGCGCCTGCACGGGCTTCGGGCTGGCGGCCGTCGCCAACTACCTGCTCTGGACGCGCAGGGTCAAGCCGCGCAAGCAGGGCGTCAGCCCGCGCATGCTCTACACGATGGCGCGGCGCTACGACGAATGGTCGGGCGAGGATTACGAGGGCTCGAGCGCGCGCGGTGCCGTGAAGGGATGGCACAAGCACGGCGTCTGCAGCGAGCGCCTCTGGCCCTACCGCGGCATGAAGAAGGACACCGGCCTGACCGACGCGCGCGCGAAGGAGGCGTCCGCCCGCAGCCTCGGCGCCTACTATCGCGTCAACCACAAGGACCTGGTCGCCATGCATGCGGCGCTGGCCGAGGTCGGGGCGCTCTTCGCGACGGCGGTGACCCACGACGGCTGGGATCGCGTCGGCCGCTCGGGGCTCCTGCCCTGGAACCCCGACGAAGACCACGACAGCGGGGGCCACGCCTTCGCGATCGTGGCCTACGACGAGAAGGGCTTCTGGTTCCAGAACTCGTGGTCGCGGGATTGGGGCAAGGGCGGCTTCGCGCGCATCGGCTACGACGACTGGCTGGCCCACGGCAGCGACGTCTGGGTCGCGCGGCTCGGCGTCCCGATCGAGCTCGCGACGGCGCGCGCCCAGGCGACGACGCGCTCGGCGGCGGCGGGCTCGCGCGAGACGCTCAGCCAGGCCGAGCTTCGTCCGCACGCGATCAGCCTGGGCAACGACGGCCGCCTGCGCGACAGCGGCCCCTTCGGCACGTCGGCGGGCGACGTGCGCGAGATCCTGCGCCAGGACCTGCCGCGCATCACGCGCGATTGGAAGCGCAAGCGCATCCTGCTCTACGCCCATGGCGGCCTCGTCGGCGAGGAGAGCGCGATCCAGCGTCTCGCGGACTACCGCGCGGCGATGCTCGAGGCCGAGGTCTACCCGATCAGCTTCGTCTGGAAGACCGACTACTGGACGACGCTGACGAACATGCTCCAGGACGCGCTGAAGCGCCGGCGCAGCGAGGGCTTCCTCGATTCGACGAAGGATTTCATGCTCGATCGCCTCGACGACGCGCTCGAGCCGATCGCCCGGGCGCTGACCGGCAAGGCATCCTGGGACGAGATGAAGGAGAACGCCGCACGCGCGTCGGTGGGACCGGATGGTGGTGCGCGGCTCGTGGCCGAGGAGCTCGTACGCCTGGCCGCCGATCCGAAGATCGAGCTGCACGTCGCCGGCCACAGCGCCGGCTCGATCTTCCACGCCCCGCTCGTGCAGCTGCTCGCGACGGACGGCCCGATCGCGAGCGGCCTCGCCAAGGGATTTCGCGGCCATGGCCTGCGCATCGCATCGACGACGCTCTGGGCGCCCGCCTGCACCACGGCGATCTTCAAGAAATGCTATTTGCCGCTGCTGCAGGCCGGGCGGCTCGGACGCTTCGCGCTCTTCACGCTCAGCGACGAGGCCGAGCAGGACGACCACTGCGCGCGCATCTACAACAAATCGCTGCTCTACCTCGTCAGCCACGCCTTCGAGGAGAAGGCACGCATTCCCCTGATCCGGCCCGAGGGCATTCCGATCCTCGGCATGCAGCGCGCGGTCGAAGCCGATGCGGCCGTGAAGGGCGTCTTCGCGGACCCGCGCCATGAATGGATCCTGGCGCCCAACACCGCCCCGCTCGGCGACCCTTCCGCCTCGCGCGCGACGGCCCACGGCGCATTCGACGACGACCAGCACACGGTCCGGGCGACGCTCGCGCGCATCCTGGGCGCCGGGAAGGCCCCCGCCGAGGCGGCCTTCGCGTTCGAGCCGTCGGCTTCGTCGGTTCGCGGCCGACGGCAGCGCATGGAGATCGCGGCGGGGGGATGAGGACAGCTCGCTCGTGTCGAAGGGCGGCGCTGTCCTTCCGGTTCGAGCATCGGCTGTTCATCGTCGAGCGGTCGCGGCAGTGCTCGATGGATGGAGAGCCGGGCCGCATCGCCGATCGCGGAGTCGGCCCCGGCTCTCAGCCCCGCGACCCGACGAACCAGAGGGTCGCCAGCCGCCGTCTTCGCTCCGAACGGTTCGGCCCGCTCCCATGCGCGAGCCACGGCGAGAAGAAGACCGCGTCGCCGGGCGCGAGCGACGGTACGGCCCGGCGCGACGCATCGAAGCGATGCTCGAGGCTCTGTGACGCGTCGTAGCGATGTTGTCCTTCGACGAGACCGCTCCGATGGGTCCCGCCGAGAACGGTGAAGCCGCCGTTCTCCGCGTCGGAGGCGTCGAGAGCCACGACGACGTTGACGCCCCCGAACGACGCGAGATCGCGCAGCGCGACGCCGTGCAGGAACGCGGCGTCCTGATGAAAGGGAAAGCCCGTACCGAAGACGGCCATCTTCGGGTTGACCTGATCGACGACGCAGCGCGCCGATGCGACTCCGAGGACAGCGATCAGCTCGACGATGCGATCGTCTTCCCGCAGCGCGCGAAACGCGGGCGAAATCCGGGAAGGCGACGTGATCTTGCGTAGCGCGCCCGGACGCACGGCCGGCTCGCGCTTGCGTCCGCTCGTGCTCTGCACCTCGAAATAGACGCGGCGAACCGCCGTATCGCGGACGAACTCGGCGGCGATCGCCTCGAGCTCGTCCGCCGCCCGCTGGAGCGCTTCGATCGCCTGCGCGCCCAGCAGCGATCGAACGACGACCCAGCCCTCGGCGGCATACGCTGCAGCATCGATCTCGAACCCGGCCATTCGGCCGCTCCTCCCGGCGACGGAATCGCCTCGCCTGCGCTCGATCGGGGCCGAGGCCAATCGAGGTCCTCCATGGAGCGCAGCGGCCGTCGGCGCGGAGCATACGCCGGAGAGCCGCCCTCCGTCCCGCCGCCGGGCTCGGCGCGATCTCCGCTAGCATCGGTCGTCCGCGTCTCACCCACCGGATCGGGAACGACGGAATCCGCACAGAGCAGGACATGGCGATGAAGAGAGCCCGCCGATGAGCGATCGCTTCCCGTTTCCCATCCCCGATGGCTGGTTCGGCGTCGCCTGGAGCGAGGACGTGTCGGCCGGCGAGCTGAAGACGATCCGCTGCTTCGGCTCGGATTGGGTCCTGTTTCGGACGAACGGCGGCGAAGCCGGGATGATGGACGCCTACTGTCCCCATCTCGGCGCCCACCTCGGCCATGGCGGATGCGTCGACGGCGATGCGGTCCGCTGCCCCTTCCACGGCTGGAAGTGGTCGCGCGACGGGAGCTGCGCCGACATCCCCTACGCCCAGCGCAGGCCGACGGGCCTCGCGATCCGAACGCTGCCCGTCTGCGAACGCAGCGGCACGATCTTCGCCTGGCACCACGGCGCCGGCGCCCCCCCGGATTGGGAAGTCCCGACGATGCCCGAGTTCTCCGATCCGGGCTGGACCGAACCCGAACATCTCGAGATGGAGATCGCGACCTGCTGCCAGGAGCTCGGCGAGAACGCCCACGACCCGGCCCATTTCGTCAGCGTCCACGGCGTCGCGAATCCGCCCGTCTCCGAGATCGAGTTCGAGGGGCGCCAGAAGATCTCGATCAATCGCGGCCGCCTCGAGACGCCGCGCGGCCCCATCGAGACGATCATCCGCGGCGAGAGCTTCGGCCTCGGCCTCGGGATCACGCGGGTCTCCGGCCTGACCGACATGGTCTTCCTCGCGATGAATACGCCCATCGACGAAGAACATCTTCAGCTGCGCTGGTCGTTCACGGTCCCGCGCGTCGGCGAATCGCGCCGGGCGGAAGGGGTCGGGCGCGCGTTCATCCGGGAGTTCATGCGCCAGCTCGAGCAGGACAAGCCGATCTGGGAGACCAAGCGCTACGAGCCCCGCCCCCGCCTCTGCGACGGCGACGGGCCGATCGCCGCCTATCGAAAGTGGGCGACGCAATTCTACTCGCTGCCCGCCCGCTGAGGGCGTCCGCCAGCCGCCGCCGGGCCCGAGCCGGGCCGGCCGCAGTCAAGGGAAGGACGCTTCGCGATGAGCTGGCTCCTCGCCGCGTTGATCGGATACGTCGGGCTTCAGCTCGCGATCGGCCTCTTCGTCTCGCGGCGCGTCGCGACCGAGGCCGACTACCTGATCGCGGGGCGCCGGCTCGGCCCCGTGCTCGTGACGAGCTCGATGTTCGCGACCTGGTTCGGCGCCGAGAGCTGCATCGGGGCGGCCGGCGCGGTCTACGCATTCGGGCTCGCGGGGGCGACCGCCGATCCCTTCGGTTATGCGGGCTGTCTCCTCCTGCTCGGCGCGGCGTTCGCCCTGCCCCTCTGGCGACGCGGGCTCACGACGCTCGGCGATCTCTTCGCGCAGCGCTTCGGGCGCGGCATCGAGCGGCTCGCGGTGCTGCTCATGGTGCCGACCTCGGTGCTCTGGGCCGCGGCGCAGATCCGGGCGTTCGGCCATGTCGTGGCGGCTTCGTCCAGCGTCGAATTCGAGCTCGCGCTCGCGATCGCGGCCGGCGTCGTCATCGTCTACACGGCCGCGGGGGGCCTGCTCGCCGACGCCGTGACGGATGTGATCCAGGGCGGCCTGCTCGTCGTCGGCCTCGTCGTCCTCGCGGTGGCAACGCTCGGAAGCGGCGAGTTCGCGCTCGCCGATCTCGTCGAGACCGCGCGTTCGTTCGGCCCGGCCCCGCGCAGCTTTCTCGAGCGGGCCGAGGCCTGGGCGATTCCGCTCTGCGGCTCGGTGCTGGCGCAGGAGCAGGTCGCGCGGGTGCTCGCCGCGCGTTCGGGGGGCGTCGCGCGCGGAAGCGCATTCGCGGCGGGCGGCCTCTATCTCGCCGTCGGGATCATTCCGGTCGGCCTCGCGCTCGTCGGTGTCCGCGTCCTGCCCGGCCTCGAGGATCCCGAGCAGATCCTGCCGCGGCTCGCGCTCGAACATTTTCCGCTCTGGTTCTACGTCGTCTTCGCGGGAGCGCTGATCTCGGCGATCCTCTCGACCGTCGACAGCACACTGCTCGCCGCGGCCTCGCTCGTCGCCCACAACCTGATCGCACCGCTCCGGCCGGATGCCCCCGAGACGACGAAGCTGCGCGTCGCCCGCGGCGCCGTGCTCGTCTTCGGCATCGCCGCCTACGTTCTCGCGCGGGATGCGGAGGGCGTCTACGCCCTGATCGAAGCGGCGTCGGCCTTCGCGAGCGCGGGCGTGCTCGTGTCGGCGAGCTTCGGACTCTTCACGAACTTCGGCGGGCCGAAGAGCGCCGGCGCGTCCTTGATCTCGGGCGCGCTCGTCTGGACGATCGCGGAGCGCAGCGCGCTCACCGCGCCCTATCTCGCGTCGCTCGCCGCGGCGACGCTGGCGTATGTCGCGGTCGCGGCGTTCGAGCGGCGCGATCGAATCGGTGATCCGCGGCCCCGAGGCGAAGGCCGTCCAGCGGGCTCGGCCAGCAGACTCCCGCAAACGAGGAAATGAACATGGAATGGGTGCTGTTTCTCTTCGCTGCCGCGGCGACCGTCGCTCTCGGTCTCTGGCTGGGCGTGCGGCGCGGGCGGCAGCTGCTGGACCTCGCGAAATTCGGTCTCCCCGCGACCGCGAAGATCGTCGCGCGGCGCAGCTATGCGCGAAAATCCGGTCGACGCTTCCAGATCGTCTACGAATATCTCGCCGGCGCTTCGACCCGGCGCTCCAGCTCGTTCCTCAGCGAATCCCAATTCGACGCCACGACGGAAGGCGGCACGCTCGACGTCCAATATCTTCCCGATCGCCCGAACGTCTCTGCGCCGTCGTTCATCATCGAGCAGGCGGTCGAGGCCGCGCGCAAGGAGACCCGCCGAACCGCCGGCTCGGCATGACGGTGCCCGGCTTTCCGAGTGTGGGCCTGCCGGGCATCCGCCCGGCGCTCTCCGCGCGCCCCGATCCGTCAGTCGTGGGCGAGCGATTTGTCCGTGAAGAGATAGTCCTTCAGCTCTTTGGAGAACGCGGGATCCCGACGCCGGATCCATTCGAGCACCATCGCCGCATGCTCCTTCTCTTCGTTGCCGTTGTGCTCGAGGATCGCCTTCAGCTCCGGGTCGCCGCACGCGTCGGCGCGCTGCTGATACCAGTCGACGGCCTCGAGCTCCTCGATCAGCGAGACGATGGCTCGATGCATGTCGAGCGTGGCGGGCCTGAGCTTTTCGGCCGGTTCGTGCAGTCCTTCGTGGGCAGCCATGCGCGTATTCCTCCTTCTTCGTCCGGCCGACGCCGACCGGACCGAGCTTGCATAGTACGGCGAGCGGTGTGAGGCAAACCGGAACGTCGGTCCGTGGGCCGATCTCGGCGCGCGTTCGCGACGTGCGCCTTCGGATCGAGCATTCCGCCCGGCCGCCGCGCGCCGCGCCCGCTGGCCGACCCGCTCCGGGAATCCGGGCTCGCAGTTCCGCGGTACACTCGCCCCCTGGCGCCCGCCCAGGACGGAGAACTCCATGACCTACACGCTTCTCGGTAGCTCCATCTCGCCCTACGTCCGCAAGGTGAAGCTCGTCCTGCTCGAGAAGAAAATCGAGCACGCGACGGAAGACGTCATCCCCTTCAATCCGCCGAAGGATTGGCGTGCGATCTCGCCGCTCGGCAAGATCCCCGCGTTCCGCCACGACGACAAGATCATCAACGACTCGACCATCATCTGCGAATACCTCGAGCGACTCCATCCGAGCCCCGCGCTCCAGCCGAGCGATCCCTACCTGCAGGCCCGTGCGCGCTGGATCGAGGAGTACGTCGATGGCGGCTTGATTCCCGTGACCGGCCCGAAGGTCTTCTTCGAGCTCGTCGTGAAGCCGCTGCTCGGGCAGAAGAGCGACGAGGCGACGGCGAGGAAGGTGATCGATGAGGATCTGCCGGCTTATTTCGACTATTTCGAATCGGAGCTCGAGTCCGAGGTCGGATCGGGGTTCGCAGGCGAGTTCTTCGTCGGAGATCAGTTCGGGATCGCGGACATCGCCGTCGGCAATCTGTTCGTCAACCTGCGCCTCTGCGGCGTGCGACTGGATGCCACGCGCTGGAAGAGGCTCGCGGCGTTCGTCGACCGCATGCATGCACGGCCGAGCTTCACCGCCGTGATCGAGCCCTTGAAGGCTGCCGTCGGGAAGCGTTGGGCCTGACATCCTCGCCTGCGCGCTTCATCACGATCCCGCTCAGCCACTACTGCGAGCGGGCGCGCTGGGCACTGGATCGCGTCGGTCTCCCCTATCGGGAGGAGGGCCACGCGCCGCTTCTGCATCGTCTCGCCACGACCCGCAACGCCGGGCGAACGGTGCCGGTGCTGGTCCACGGCGAGACGCGCCTGATCGATTCGGGGGCGATCCTGCGCCATGCCGATGCCTGGCGGGGCGGCGACGCCCTCTATCCGGCGGAGGATGCCCTGCGGCGCGAGATCGACTCGCTCGAGGAGGACTTCGTCCTCGCGCTCGGCCCGCACGCCCGTCGCTGGGCGTATTCGCATCTGCTCGGCGACGCCGGGCTGATTCGGGACCTCTGGTCACGCGAGGTGCCGCCGCATGAAGCTCGGATCGTTCCGCTGCTGGTGCCGATCGCCCGCCGGATCATCCGGATGGGCTACCGCATCACTCCGGCGACCGCCGAGCGCTCGCTCGATCGGATCCGCCAGGTGTTTCGCGAAGTCGACGTGCGACTTCATGACGGTCGCCGCACGCTCGTCGGGGATCGATTCAGCGCAGCCGATCTCACCTTCGCCAGCCTCGCAGCGCCCGCGCTCTTCCCATCGGGTTGTCGCGCGGTCCTCCCGTCCCTCTCGGACGTTCCCGAGGCGATGCGATCCGAGATCCTGCGGCTGCGCGAAACCGCGGCAGGGGAGTTCGTCTTGCGGCTCTATCGTGAGGAGCGGGGCTGATACCCGGGATGACCCGGTTCCGCCGCGCCGACCCTTGCAGTCCCCGGCCCCTTCCCTCAATCTGTCCGGACCTTTCGACCGTGTCCTCCGAGAGGAGACCTCGCGCATGTCCCGCTGCCCCGCCGCCCTGCTTCTCGCTCTCGTCCTCGCGCTCGGCTCGCTCGCTCCTTCCGCCGCGTCCGCCCAGTCGGGCAGCATCCTCGACCGTGTCCGCGAGCGCGCCTCGACGAAGAGCGAGGAGCGTACGAACCAGGAGGTCGACGAGACCGTCGACAAGACCGTCGATTGCGTGTTCAACCCGATCGAATGTGCACGGCGCAAGCAGGCGGCGACGCCGGCGGCGGCGCCGAGCGGGGCAGCCGAATGGTATGCCGAGAGCCAGGGCAACCGCGTCGGACCGATGCCGCAACAGGAGCTCTTCTCGAAGGTCGCGAGCGGACAGGTGACCGCTTCGACGCTCGTCTGGCGAGAGGGCATGGAGGCGTGGACGCCGGCCGGCGAGATCGCGGAGCTCGGCGATGCGTTCAAGAAGGTGCCCCCGCCGCTGCCGCCGCAGAAATCCGGCCCGCCTCCCCTGCCGGCGCAGCGCTGAGTCGTTCGGCAACGGCGACGGACGGCATGAAATCCCATACCGAGTACCTGACGCTCGAGCTCCCCGCGCGCATGGCGTTCGAGAACATCACGCCGCGGATCGAGGCGATCGTCGCGGAGAGCGGTGTTCGCGAGGGGCTCGTCCTGTGCAACGCGATGCACATCACGGCTTCCGTCTTCATCAACGACGACGAACCCGGCCTGCACGCCGACTATGCGAAGTGGCTCGAAGGCCTCGCTCCGTTCGACGCCTCCCCCCAGCGCTATGCCCACAACCGCACCGGCGAAGACAACGCCGATGCGCATCTGAAGCGCCAGATCATGGGCCGTGAGGTCGTCGTCGCGATCACAAAGGGCAAGCTCGATTTCGGGCCGTGGGAGCAGATCTTCTACGGCGAATTCGACGGGCGGCGGAAGAAGCGGATCCTCGTCAAGGTGATCGGCGAATAGCAGCGCGGACGCCCCGCCAGGAAATGCGGGCGCGGGGCGGTCGTGGATCGGATCGATTCTCCTTCTGGACGCCGGAGCCCCGACCCTTTAACGTCCCCGGCGAGGGCGCAGCGGGCACGAAAGTCCGGCACGGCGCCGCTTTCGGTCGGATGAAGCTTCGAGCGCCGCATCGTCGGGCGCGCAAAAATGGAGAACGAATGGATCGCTCGCTTCGGACGTCGGGAATCGCTTCGGCCAGGCCTCGCTCGGGAGCGCGGCGCGCATTCCGGATTCTCGTCGCCGCCCTCGCGGTCGTCACGGCCCTGACCGCGGTCGGCAGCGCCGTTCCCGACGCCGCCTTCGCCGCCCCGAAATCCCGCTTCACGTCCGCCCGCAAGGTCGGCCGCGGCTTCGCGAACACGACCCTCGGCTTCCTTGCGATCCCCGGCCAGATGGTGGTCGAGACCCGCGAGCGCGGAGCCGCCGCGGGCCTCCCGATCGGCTTCGGGCTCGGCATCGGCTGGTTCGTCGCGAGCGAGCTGATCGGGGTCTGGGAGATCCTGACCTGCCCCTTCGAGTTCCCGGCCGGCTACAAGCCGATCATCGAGCCGGAGTTCCCCTGGCAGTATTTCGAGGAGTAGGGCGTCAGGCCTTCTGAGCCCGCCTATGGCCTGCAGTTCGGCCGGCGCCCCGACGCCTGCGCCTGCTGGTAGAGGGGCATGACGTTCGGAATCGAGGCCTGCAGGCGGGCGATGCGGGTCGTGCTGCTCGGATGCGTCGACATGAACTCCGGCGGCGCCGCGCCGCCCGCGGCCCGCGCCATGTTCTCCCAGAGGCGGACGCTCTCGTTCGGGTCGAACCCCGCCTTCGCCATCAGCTCGAGGCCGATCTGATCCGCATCGCTCTCCTGGTCGCGGCCGTAGGGCATCAGCAATCCATATTCGACGCCCAGACCGAGCGCGGCCATGAGGCCCTGCTTCTGCGGCGTGTCGGCGCCGAGCAGGACCGAGCCGAGCTGCATGCCGGTCTGCGCGATCGACTGCTGCGAGACGCGGGCATTGCTATGCCGATCGAGGACGTGGCCGACTTCATGGCCGAGGACGGCGGCGAGCTGTCCGGGCGTCACGGCCACGTTCAGCAGCCCCGTATGGACACCGATCTTCCCGCCCGGGAGCGCGAAGGCGTTGGCGGTCTCGTCCTCGAAGAGCTCGACCTCCCAGCCCGTGACCGCGACGGTGCGCATCTGCTCCGGGGGAACGACCGCCGTGATCGCGTTCGCGACGCAGCGGACGTAGGTCACCTTCGCCGAGTTCGACGAGCGGGGCGTCTTGCTCTGCATGTCGGTGAAGGCCGTCGCGCCCATCTGCGCCATCTGGCTCTCGGGAAAGAGGAGCAGCTGCTGGCGGCCGGTCAGCGAGGTCGCGCAGCCGAGGGCGATCGCCGCGGCGAGGGCGGTCGCGAGGGCGGCCTGGACCAGAGGGGACGAGCTTCTGCGGGAGGGCATGCGATTCTCCTGTCGGCGATGCAGATCGATGTTCGTTGGAGGCCGCCTCGAGTCGACTGCGAGCCGGGCCCCTTCGCCCGTGGCGGAGAGGGTGGGATTTGAACCCACGAGGACTTTCGCCCTGCCGGTTTTCAAGACCGGTGCCTTCAACCGCTCGGCCACCTCTCCGCGTCGAGCGGCCGGAAGCTAGCATTCCAGCGCGTCGCCCGGTTCGCACGCGCCATGCGTCGCCCTCGGCGGCCCGCGCTAGGGCGACGTGGACCGCATCATCGCGGGGGCGCATCCCAGGTCAGCGTCAATTCGCGGCGACCGAAGCGTCGCGCCCGGGCGACGTCGAGCCCCATGTAGACGTCGATTCGCCGGCGCCATCGCCGAGCCATTCGATCGGCGACCGTCCACTCACCGGGGAGCCCCTCGATCTTCACGCGCGTTCCGGGGCGCAAGCCCATTGCCTCGAGATCGCGCGAGATCGCGATGACCTGCATGCCAGGCGCGAGATGCGTGCCGTGGGCGGTGACGGTCGGACTCTCGTCCGTCTGGGCGACGGTCGAGTTGTAGGCCGTCGCGGTCACGACGAGCTGCCGAGTTGGTGTGGCCGGATCCCCGTCGGGCCGTGATCGGACATGCGTACACGCCAGCGCGATCCCCATGACGAGTCCGATCGTCAGACAGAGCTGCTTCCCGAACGCGAGAGGGAGCGCGGCGCACGGGAACCGGGATCGGTGACCGTTCATGCTGGACATGCCGGATGCAGAAGCAATGAACATGCCGTTGCATCGGCGAACGGGGTCCAGCTTGCGATTCGGGCTCGGTCTCCGTTGGTGAGTCGTTTGTACAAAGGAGCAGTCGCGATGATCGGACCGCGGGGTCTTTCGGGCGCGCGGTCCCGCCCGTCATCGCGGGAGACCTCCCCGCGCCAGGGGCGCGATCGAGACTCCGCTCGAAGGATGGGCATGCGCCTTGCGTTGCGATCGATCGACGTCTCATCGATCTCGTTCGATCGATCGCGCGAGGGCCCTTGGAACGCTGGCTTCGTAGCTCCTACCTCTCTCCGGCCGCGACTGCCGTTCTGGTGATCGCTGCGATCGACTTCGCGCGCAGCGTGCTCGCGCCACTCGCCTTCGCGCTGCTGCTCTCGGTCGTCCTCGCCGGATTCGTTTCGCGCGTCGAGCGCCTGGGCTTTCGGAGCTGGCGGATCGGTCGCGTCGCCGCCGTGCTGCTGGTCTCGCTCGCCATCAGCGCGACTTTCGTGGCGACCGGCTGGACCGTCGTCAGTCAGGGAAGGCAGCTCACCGAGGAGCTGCCCGAATACCAGCGCAATCTCGCAGAGCGCGTCCGTGAGCCGATCGACGCCGTCGGCCATGCCTTGCGCAAGCTCCGCAATGCGCCGCCGCCCGGCCCCCGCGACCCGTCGCCGGCCCTCGACCTGGTCCCCCAGGATGCGGAGCTCGTCGGATTCGTCGCCGGCTGGGCGGGCTCGATCGCTTCGCTCGCGGCGACGGCGGGCATCGTGGTCGTCCTGCTCGTCTTCATATTGATCGAACGCGAGAATCTTCGGGATCGGATCCTTCGAGTCGCCGGCCGCGGCGAGCTGCGCGCGACCGGCGCGACGCTGCGGGAGACCTCGGACCGTGTCGAGGGCTACCTCAAGGCGCTCACGCTCCTCAATCTCGGCCACGGCCTCGCCGTCGGAATCGGACTCGCGCTGCTCGGACTACCGGGCGCCCTGCTCTTCGGAATCCTCGCGGGCCTGCTCCGATTCATCCCGTATGCCGGCCCGCTGATCGCGGCGTCGGCTCCGCTCGCGATGGCGCTCGCCGCCTTCGACGGCTGGTCGATGGTGCTCTGGGTCGGCGCCTATCTCGGAGCCCTCGAGCTGCTGAGCAACAACTTCTTCGAGCCCTGGCTGTACGGGACGCGCGTCGGCTTGTCACCCTTCGCGGTCGTTCTCTCGGCGATCTTCTGGGGTTGGATCTGGGGGCCGGTCGGTCTGGTGCTGGCGACTCCGCTCACCGTCTGTCTCGTCGTCGTCGGTCGGCACGTGAGCGGCTTGGAAGAGCTCTCGATCCTCCTGAGCGATGGCCAGCCGCTGCAGCTCCATGAACGGCTCTACGAGCGGTTGCTCGCTCGCGACTTCGACGGCGCGAAGACGCTGTTCGCCGAACGGAATCGGGATCGGTCGCTGGCAGAGATCTGGGACGAGACACTGATGCCCGCTCTTCGTCTGCTCGAGCGCGATCGCAGGGAGCAGCAGCTCGAAGACGGCGAGCTGCTCTTCGCACGCGAATCGTTCGAGGCCTGGCTCGCCGAATGGACGGAGGCCTCGGATGCGGAGGCGCCCGAGAATCCGCGGGTCCTCTGCGTACCGCTCGCTCCGTTCGGCGACGAGATCGCTTCGACGGGCCTGGCGAAGGTCCTCGAGCGGAGCGGAATTCCCAGCCGCGCGCTGCAGCACGACTCCGAATCGGCGCTGCCGGCGAATGCCTTGCTCGACGCCGAAGCCATCGTATTGCTCTCGGCGCTCGATTCACCCACGCCCCGGATCGGCGAATCCGTAGCGAGCTTGCGAAAGGCGGCGCCGCGGCAGCGAATCTGCATCGGCCTCTGGTCTTCGGAGTCCGCGCGCGTCGAAGAGGTCCGCAGCGCCCTCGGCTGCGGAACGGAGCTCGCGCTCGTGACGAGCGTCTCGGATTTCATCGCCCTCGTCGACGATCGAGGCAGCGCGGAGACAGACGTTTCTGGACCCGCATCGGCTCGATCCCGGTCTGCAACGAGCGCTCATCCGCCTCCCAGCGTTCGCGTTCGCGAGGCCACATGACGGAATCGTCGCGAACCCCGCCGCCTGCGACCCTCGCGATTCTCTTCTCGATCGGACTGGTCTCGATCGGATGGGTCTCGATCGCGGGCGCGGCGGCCGTTCGCGCCCAGACGCAAGGCCATCCGCAGTCCGAGATCGAGGCGTCACCGGCCGCTGGAAACGATCGCGCCGAGGGACGCGAGGCCGGCGGGGAAGCGGCGGCGGTGGAGATCGCGTTCGTCGAGGGCTATGCGACGCATCTGCTCGAAAGCACGCTCGAGCTGCACGGCTTCGACGTGCGCTTCGTTCCGCCCTGCCTCGAGGTCCACTTCGCCGAGAGCGCCCACCTTCCGCTCGACAAGATCGCGACCAGCCTGCTCCAGCTGAGCGGCGTCGAGCGCGTCCGCCTCTTCGTCGCCGAGCAGCTCGTCGCGGACGAGGCGCTCGGCGACGAAGTCGCGGGCGAAATGTCCACGCCAGGGGACCAGGAAGCGGAGACGGGAGGCGGAGCCGCCGCCGATTCCCGCGTCGCGCCATCGACGGGCTGGGAGATCTTCCCCGGCAACGAGATGTTCGAAGCCCTGATCGCGGATCCGCGCTGGCCGCGCTTTTCGGCGGCCTATCAGAAATACCTCGACGACGACGAGCTCTCGGGCGTCGGTGCAGCGAGCTTCGGAGAGACGTTTCCGCTCATTCGCAGCCCCGATCGGCCCTGGGGCCGATGGGAGCTCGCGATCCAGCCGGGCGTCTTCGCGGTCTTCGATCTCGAAGCGAGCTCGTTCGATCTCGTCAATTCGGACTACCTCGCCGGGCTGATCGCCAGCCATCACTTCGCCGACCTCACGACCCAGCTCCGCATCTACCACCAGAGCTCCCACCTCGGCGACGAATACCTGCTCCGCAATCGGGTCGATCGCGTCAACCTCTCCTTCGAAGTCCTCGACCTTCTCGTCTCGTTCGAGCCCTGGCGCTGGCTTCGGCTCTACGGCGGTGGCGGCTTGATCGTGCATCGCGAGCCGGCCCTCGAGCGGGGATTGCTGCAGGGTGGCATCGAGCTCACCAGTCCCCGCGCCTTCGCGAGCGGATATCTCCGGCCCGTGGCCGCACTCGACGTGCAGTCCCGGGAAGAGAGCGACTGGGCTCCCGATTTCTCGCTGCGCGCCGGCGTCCAGATCGAGCACCCGGCGCTCGAGGATCGTCGCGTTCGACTCCTCGCCGAATATTACGACGGCCGCTCTCCCAATGGACAGTTCTTCGAGCGGGACATCCAGACCGTCGGCATCGGGCTCGCTCTCGGATTCTGAGCGTCCGCTGTCCTGCGCTCCCCGCCGACTCCGAAGTCTTCCGCGCGTTTCTACAAATCGCCTCGGGGCTACGACGAATCCGATCGCGGCGAACGCGCGCGAGCGATCGCGCGCGCCCCCTGAGCGCTCCGTGCGCGTCCTCCTCGGCCCGGGCGCTGCTGGCATGGTCATTGCTTTGTCCATGGTCACGAGCTTCGACGCTCGAGCCGAACGCGGCGGCCATCCAGCCGTCGCCGAAGCGCAGGAAGGTGGCGTCATGACCCTTCGATCCTGGATCCCATCCGCTCGTCGTCCGTCCGCCGCGATGCCGCGCGGGAGCGCGCCGAGGCCGACCGAGATGCGTATGCCGTGGCGGGATCGGGATGGAGGGATCGGGGCGCCCATCCCGCGCAAACCCGACGCCGGCTGAGCAGGGCATTTCTCGAGCAGCGCGATCGGCGGGGAGCAGAGCCCGGGTCCGGTCGGTTTCCGAGCCGACCGGACTTTGCTCCGAGCAAGTGATCCGACATCAGCCGGGCGGAGCGGACCCGGCAGATCGGGCGGATCCGAAGACGAAGAAACGAAACGAAACGAAGAGGAGATGAATCGATGTTCGAATTGAAGAGACGAGGGACGGTGGTGCTTGCGGTCGGATGGATGCTGGGCGGATGGATGCTGGGCGGATGTGCCAGCCTGCCCGAAATCTCACGAACCCAGGCGGTTCATGACGTCCAAGTCCAGGATGGGCTCTCGCCGGACCATCTCTTCGCCGCTCCGGGCGACGAGATCCGCTGGGTGAATCTGCGCAAGGAGGCGGTCTTCGTACAGATCGCCGATCTCGAGAAGGACGACCTCGCGTGCCAGCGTGGCTTCGAAGACTGGCGCGGCGCGCTGCTCGAATCGATCGAAATCGAGCCGAACGAGACCGTTTCGCTCTGCTTCAAGGAGCCCGGGCAGATTCGATACAACGTCCGCGCGGAGACCTCCGTCGGCGGCGGCCAGGCCGTCTACCCCGGCCGGCTGCGCATCGAGTCGCTCGATGCGTCGGTGTCATCGGGCTACGTGCATTAGCCGCGTGAATTAGCCGCGAGGAAGGCAGCGGTCTCGCTTCGCCGGACGCCGCTTCGCCGGACGCCATGAAGCGCAGCGGGCGCAGGGCAAATCGCCTCCGCCCGCAGCCACGCGAGCGACGAGAGTTGCGACGGGATCGAGCTGCGATCGGGATCATCCGGCGCACCCGAAAGGCCCGTTCGCGACGTGTCTGCTCGCCGCGATGACATCCGATTCGCGCGCGCCGCGCCGGGCGCTCCGCGAGCGCGGATGCTCCATCGGCGCGTGTTCGGAGCGCCTCTCGCGAGGGAGAACGAGGCGGCCCATGCGACGCTCCATCTTCACGTTCACGCTTCCGGACCGAGTGCCCGGCGCCGGCTTCGCGGCGGACGTGGTGCGCGCATTCTTCGACGATGGTTGCCCGAGTCTCGCTGCGGCGCTCGCCTACTACACGGTCTTCTCGCTGCCGCCCTTTCTCGTACTGCTGATGCTGATCGTGGGCACGGCGATGGATCCCTCGGACGTGCGTGGCGCGCTCGAAGGGCAGATCGAGGATCTGCTCGGTCCGTCGGGCGGCGAGCTCGCTCGCCATCTGCTCGCCCAGGCCCAACCGCCCGCCGTCGGCGGCACGATCACCTCCCTGCTCGGGGTGGGCGCGCTGACCCTGGGCGCGACCGGCGTCTTCACGCAGCTCCAATCGTCGCTCAACCGGGTCTGGAACGTGCGGCCCGATCCCGAACAGGGAGGGATCCGCGCATTCCTCGGCAAGCGGGCTTTCTCGCTGCTGCTCCTGCTCGGCGTCGCTTTCCTGCTGCTCGTCTCGCTGGCGATGAGCGCCGTGCTCTCCGCGATCGCCGCCCACGCGAGGGATCTGCTGCCGGGGGGTC
>CAUJGH010000253.1 GCA_963169575.1 Myxococcota bacterium
ATGCAGGCCGTGCCAAGGGCGAGCCATTCGCATCCGATGCCCCGCGCCGCGCGCGTCTTGTGAGATCAGAAGAGGGGCCCGCCCGAGCTAGACCCCGCGCAAAGGCACGTCGTACCCGTCGAGGCGTTCGACGCGGACGTGCACTTCGAGGGTCTCCTGCCCGCCGCCCCGGTAGATCGTGCCCGTCGTCGGGGCAGCGTCGCGGAACTGGCGGCCGCAGGCGGTGCGGACGTGATCGGAGCCGGCGAGGCAGCCGTTGGTCGGATCGAATCCGAACCAGCCGGTCCACGGCAGGTAGACCTCCGCCCAGGCGTGCGACGCGTCCGACTGGATCTGGTTCTCGTAGCTCGCGCCCGTGAAGATGTAGCCGACGCGGTAGCGGGCGGGGACGCCGAGCAGGCGCGCCAGGCAGATCATCACGTTCGCGAAGTCCTGGCAGACGCCGCGGCGCTGGACGTAGACCTGGAAGGGCGTCGTCTCGATCGTCGTCGAGCCGGGGACGTAGACGAAGTCGCGGTAGATCGTGCGGTTCATGTCGAGCAGGGTCTCGACGAGGTCGTAGTCGTTGCGGACGACGAAGCTCATCGCGAACTCCGAGAGCTCGCGCAGCTCGGGCTCCGGGAGCTCCGGCGGCATCAGGTAGGCCTGCATCATCTGCCGCTGCCAGGGCATCCAGACGAGCGGAATCTGCTGATTGTGAAGGGGGCTCTTCAGCTGGGACGCATGGACACCGCTGACGCGCAGCGTCGAGCGGCTCTCGATGCGCATCTCCTGGAAGGGCACCGAGACCTCGAGCAGCGTCGCGCGATTGCCGAACACGTCTTCGAAGTCGCGCCAGACTCCGTCGATCGAGACGGCGAGCGAATGCTCGAGGATCTCCTGGCGATCGTCGCGCACGGGGCGCAGGCAGAAGCGATGGCTGCTGCGTTCGACGGGCATCGAGTAGCGGTAGACGGTCTCGTGGACGACGGAGAGCGTCGCGATCTCCGGGGCGGCGCGCAGCTGGGGAACGACGGGCGGATTCGCGGTCGCGAGCTGTTGTTGCTCGCCGGTCGCGTGGGGATAGGGCGAATACGAGGCCTGACGGCTGCGGGGAGGCGAGAGGCGCAGGAACGAGAAGACCTGCTCTTCGATGCCGATCGGATGGCTGCTCCAGACGAACGCTCCCCGGCGCGCGACGCGCAGCTCGCCGAGCTCCATGGGCATCCACTGTGCACCGCGCATCGGATAGGTCGAGACCGCGAGCAGCGTCCGCGACACGTCGAGGGGGCCGTCGAAATCGATCGTGAACGTACGACCGTCGAGGCGCGTCGTCGCGTGGGGCGGCGTCATGCGCGCCCAGTGGAGCGGGGCCCGCTCGTGCAGGTCGCGGTAGGCGACGAGGTCGATCCCGTCGGAGAGCAGGAAGCTCGCGGCGCCGAATTCGTTCAGGCGGAGCAGCAGGTTCTGCAGCCTCGGCCAGCCGTACTCCTCGATCGTCCGGCAGCCTTCGCTCCGGATCGCGGCGACGATCCAGCTGAAGGCGTGCTCGGCGGGCGAGGGGCCGACTGGCGCGATGTCGAACTGCTCGTCGAGGGAGAGCACCGTTCGCAGATCGGGCGAGAGCTCGCCGGCGCTCGAGAACAGCCATTGGCGCGCGGCATAGGATTTGATCCAGGGCTGGGGCTCGTCGGTGGATGTTCCCTGATGGAGGCCGTGGGTGTGTCCCAGGAACAGGCTCGAGACGATCTCTTCGGGGCGCTCGCGGAATCCGGGCCGGGGCAGGGGCTGGACGCGTCCGACGTCCCCCAGGACCGCGGCCGCGCGCTGGTTGTCGGGATACCAGCCGAAGCCCCAGGTCGAGGGCAACAGGTTCGGCTGGTCCTCCGCCTCGCCTCGTAACGAGACCGCGGGCGACGCCCTTCCGTCGAAGGAAAGCGCGAATTGTTCGTGCAGCGAGAAGGGGGATCCATCCACGATGAACGCAGCGTATCGAATCCCGCGTCCTCAGGCCGACCGGCCGATTCCGGCCCAGTCGTGCCGGCTCCTGCGCGAGCAGGGATGCCACGAAGAGCTGCTCTCGGCGCGAAATTCGGGGACTCCCGTTAATCTCGGGTAATGGCGCAGACACCGACACGAGGTGGCGTGGGCAAGACGATCTTCGAGGGCTACCAGCGCCTCGAGGGCACGTATGACGAGTTCTTCGGCTCCGACGGCAAGCCCCATGCGGCCCTCGCCGCCGTCGTCGACCGCCTCAACGAGCTGACGCGCCGCGATTTCCGGCATCTCCAGAGCCTCGCCGACGCGACCTTCCTCCGCGGCGGCATCACGTTCACGCTCTACGAGGGCAACTCGAGCACCGAGCGCATCTTCCCCTTCGACCTGATCCCCCGCGTCGTGCCCGCGCGCGAATGGCGCGACATCGAGGCCGGCCTCGTCCAGCGCATCAAGGCGCTGAACTGCTTCCTCGCCGACGTCTACGGCGATCAGCGCATCCTCCAGGAAGACGTGATCCCGCGGTATCTCGTCGAGGGCTCGAAGGGCTACCGGCCCCAGCTGAAGGGCATCCGCCCGCCCAAGGACGTCTGGATCCACATCGCGGGCGTCGACCTGATCCGCGACGGGGCCGGGCGCTTCCGCGTGCTCGAGGACAACGTGCGCGTGCCGTCGGGCGTTTCGTACGTGCTCGAGAATCGCGAGACGATGAAGAAGACCTATCCCGCGATCTTCCGCAACGTGCGCGTCGAGGCGGTCGAGAGCTATCCGCACAAGCTGCGCGAGGCGATGAACGCGGTCGCTCCGGGGGCCGGCGGGACGAAGCGGATGGTGGTCCTGACCCCGGGCGCCTTCAACTCCGCCTACTTCGAACACAGCTATCTCGCGCGCCGCATCGGCTGCGAGCTCGTCCAGGGCAGCGATCTCTTCGTCGAACGCCGGCGGGTATTCGCGAAGACGACCCAGGGGCCGGCGCCGATCGACGTGATCTACCGCCGCATCGACGACGACTTCCTCGACCCGGAGGTCTTCCGGTCCGACAGCATGCTGGGCGTGCCGGGGCTGATCGACGCCTGGTCCGCGGGCAACGTCGCGATCGTGAACGCCGTCGGCAACGGCGTCGCCGACGACAAGGGCGTCTATCCCTTCGTGCCCGACATGATCCGCTTCTATCTCTCCGAGGAGCCGCTGCTCGCCCAGGTCGATACCTGGGTCTGCGCGCGACCGGACGACTGCAGCTACGTCCTCGATCATCTCGCCGAGCTCGTCGTGAAGCCCGTCAACGAGGCCGGCGGCTACGGCATGCTGATGGGCCCGAGCGCGACGCGCGCCGAGCTCGCCGAGTTCAGGCAGCGCGTCGCGGCCGATCCGCGCAACTACATCGCGCAGAGCCGGATCGAGCTCTCGAGCTGCCCGACCTGGACGCAGAAGGGCGTCGAGCCGCGGCGCGTCGATCTGCGGCCCTTCATCGTCACCGGCGATCGCAGCTGGGTCCTGCCGGGCGGACTCACGCGCGTCGCGCTGCGCAAGGGCTCCTACGTCGTCAATTCGAGCCAGGGCGGCGGCTCGAAGGACACCTGGGTCGTCGGAGAAAAGAAGAAATGATCTCGCGCGTGGCCGACTCCTGCTTCTGGCTGACGCGTTATCTCGAGCGCGTCGATACCTGGGCGCGCCTGCTCGACGTGACTGCGAGCTTCAGCCTCGACGTCGGGCCGGACGGCTCGGAGCATTGGCGGCCGCTGGTGATCGTGGTCGGACAGGAGCAGGACTTCCTCGATCGGATCGGCGCCGCGGCGATGGAAGACGCGGAGATCGTCCAGAGCTACCTCGTCTGGGACGATCGCCATCCCGCCTCGATCTACAGCTCGATGCGCGCGGTGCGCGAGAACGCGCGGACGATCCGCGAGGTCATGAGCGTCGAGATGTGGGAGGCCGTCAACCAGTCGTGGCTCTGGCTGACGAGTCGCTCGGCGAAGCGGCTCTTCGACCGTCAGCGCGACGCTTTCTACGAACGGCTCAGCTCGGACTGCATGATGTTTCACGGCATCTGTTACAGCACGATGCTCCACGAGGATCCCTTCACCTTCATGAAGCTCGGCCGCGCGCTCGAGCGCGTCGGCCAGACGGCCCGCATCCTCGACGTCCGGCACCACGCGCTCGCCGAGTCCTCGGCCGTCGAGGAGGAATCCGCGGCGATGGCGGCGCGCTGGCTCGCGATCCTGCGCTCCTGTTCGGCCTACGAGCCCTTCTTCAAGCGCGCTTCGAACGTCCTCTCGGGCGCTGCCGTGACCGAGTTCCTGCTCTTCGAGCGGACGTTCCCCCGCTCGGTCCTCCACAACCTCGACCGGGTCCGCGGACTGCTCGAACGGCTGCGCCAGAGCAGCGATTCGAACGGCCGGAGCCCGTCGTGGGAATCGCTCGAGCGCTTCCGGGGCTCGGTGCTCCAGCTCGACATCGACGAGGTCCGCCGCCAGGGGATCCATCGCGTCGCGACCTGGGTCGTCGACGAGACGGCGATCCTCTGCGACGCGATCCACGAGGAGTTCCTCGCGCCCTCGATCGAGTCGCTGCGCGCGCGCGTCCATGCGAGCGATCGCGCGGCGGCGCGCCGGCAGGTGCGGACGCAATCCCAGGCCCAGGCGCAGGGCTGAGAGGCTGTGAAGATATCGTCTCGGTCGCGGCGCTTGCGGCGGCGGCCCATCTGCGGCGTTGCTCCTCCTCGCCGTAGCTCGCTACGACTCGTCGTCGCGCCTTGCATCTGGCCCACCGGCGCTGCGCGTCGCTCGGTCGACGATATCTTCACA
>CAUJGH010000254.1 GCA_963169575.1 Myxococcota bacterium
CCTGGGCATAGACGTCGGCGGTATCGAAGAGATTGACGCCGAGCTCGAAGGCATGGGCGACCAGACGAGCCGTCTGGCTCCGGTCGACCCGGGAGCCCAGAGTCAGCCATGAGCCGAGGGAAACCTCGCTGACCCGCAGACCGCTTCGGCCCAACGCACGCGTTCGCATGCGGGCGAATCTAGCAGGCCGATTCGCGTGCTGGCGGAGCGATCGCGGGCCGGGAGGAGCGCCGTGAGCGGTGCCGGTCGGGGCGCCGCTGGACGGGCGAGGGGGGAGTTCGCTGATAGAATCGAGCGCCGTGTTGCACCTCGCCTCCGAAACCGCCTCCGCCTGGCTTCCGCGCGCGTGCGAAGCGCTCGATGAGGTCCTGCTCGATCATGCCCACTGCGAGAAGAAGGCGGCGGGCGCCGCCATCAAGCTCCTGTTCTCGTATCCCCATCACCGCTTCCTGCAGGAGCCGCTCGCCGCGCTGGCACGCGAGGAGCTCGAACACTTCGAGCAGGTGCTCGCGCAGCTCGATCGCCGCGGCGTCCGCTATGCGACCCTGAAGCCGAGTCCCTACGGCGTCGCGCTCCACGCCCTCGTGCGCCGCGACGAGCCGGACCGGCTCCTGGACGTTCTGCTGATCGCCGCGCTGATCGAGGCCCGTAGCTGCGAGCGATTCCAGATCCTCGCGGGCGGCGTCGAAGATCCCGCGCTCGCCGCGCTCTACGCGAGCCTGCTCGCCAGCGAGGCCCGCCATCACGGGCTCTATCGCGATCTCGCCGGCCAGCTCGTCCCGCGTGTCGTCCGCGACGCACGTTGGCTCGAGCTCGCCCGGGCGGAGGCCGAGATCGTGGCGCGCCCCTGCGATTGGGTCCGGCTGCACGCTGGCTGAGAGGCGGTGAGAATATCGTCTCGGTCGCGGCGCCCCCGACGGCGGGCCATCTGCGGCGGTGCTTGGCACGCGGGGGGCGTCTGGCGCAAGCTGGGGTGACCGCACGATGGCCGGGGGAAGCGCCGGGAGCGATGCGGATCCGGTGAACGGCGAAGTCGATCGAAGACGCGAGACGAAGTCGCGATGACGAGATCGCGATGAGAATGTCGCGATGAGGAAGTTGCGAGAAAATGCGAAAGGAAACGGACATGAACGTGACGACCGAGACCCTCCAGATCCCGACCTCCTCCGGCGCGACGATGGGGGCGTACCTCGCGCGGCCCGGCGGCGCGACGCGCGCCCCGGCCGTGGTCGTCTTCATGGAGATCTTCGGCGTCAACGACCACATCCGCGACGTCACCCGCCGCGTCGCCGCCGAGGGCTACGTCGCGATCGCTCCGGACTATTTCTTCCGCACGGCCCCCGGGCTCGAGCTCGCCTACGACGAGAAGGGCATGGAGACCGGCATCGGGAACCTGATGAAGCTGCGGGCCGACGAGATGATCTCCGACGCGAAGGACACCATCGCCTTCCTGCGCGGTCGTCCCGACGTCGAGGGCGCGAAGATCGGGGCGATGGGCTTCTGCATCGGTGGCCACATGACCTATCTCACGGCCTGCGAGACCGACATCGTCGCCGCGGCTTCCTACTACGGCGGCGGAATCGCGGCGCCGCAAGGGCCGGGCGGGGCGCCGTCGACGCTCTCGCGGACGCCGAAGATCCGGGGCCGCATCCAGTGTTATTTCGGGGGCAAGGACGCGATGATCCCGCTCGATCAGGTCGACGCGATCCGTGCCGCCTTCGCGAAGGCGGGGACCGACCATTCGGTGGACGTCTATCCGGATGCGGATCATGGCTTCCACTGCGACCAGCGGGCCACCTACCATGCCGCCTCCGCGAAGGACGCCTGGGCAAAGACGCTCGCGCTCTTCGAGCAGAAGCTGAAGCGCTGAGCGGCGGGGCGGGCGCGGCCCGCCGTTGTCCGCCGCGAGCGGGGTGCTAGGCGAGCAGCTTGCGCAGGGCTTCGAGCAGGCGGTCGACGACCTCGGGGCGCGCGTTCTCGCCCATCAGACCGATGCGCCAGATCTCGCCTGCGAGCGGGCCGAGGCCGCCGCCGACCTCGATGTCGAACTCGTCGAGCAGGCGGGCCCGAACGGTCGCCTCGCCCAGCTCGCGCACGCGGGCGGGCAGCCGGACGGAGGTCAGCATCGGCAGGCGATCCGCTTCGGCGACCAGCGGCTCGAAGCCGAGGGGCTCGAGGCCGACCACGAGCCGCCGGCCCGCGTCGGCGTGGCGTGCGAATCGCGCGGGCAGGCCCTCCGCGAGCACGCGGTCGAGGCCGGCGGCGAGTCCGTAGATCGCGCTGATCGGGGCGGTGTGGTGGTAGACGCGCTTCGCGCCGGCGAAGTAGCTCGCGAGCAGCGAGAGGTCGAGATACCAGCTCTGGACCGGGTGGGTCCGGGATTTCACCCGCTCGAGCGCGCGCTCCGAGAACGAGACGGGCGAGAGGCCGGGCGAGCACGACAGGCATTTCTGGGTTCCGCTGTAGGCGGCGTCGATGCCCCAGGCGTCGAGCTCGACGGGACGCCCGGCGAGGGAGGTCACGCAGTCGAGCACGACGAGCGCACCGGCCTCCCGCGCGCGCTGCGCGATCGCATCGACGGGCTGGCAGACGCCGGTCGAGGTCTCGGCATGAACGAAGGCGACGACGCGGGGCGATGCGCGGCGGATCGCGTCGGCCATGGCCTGGGGGTCGAGGGCCGTCCCCCATTTTGCGTCGACGGTCGTGACCTCGGCCCCGGCGCGGCGCGCGACCTCGGCCATGCGGCCTCCGAACACGCCGTGGACGCCGACGACGATCCGGTCGCCGGGCTCGAGCAGATTGACGAGCGCGGCCTCCATGCCGGCGCTGCCGGTCGCGGAGAGCGGAAGCGTCATCGGATTCGCCGTCGCGAAGAGGATGCGCAGTCCGTCCTTCACGCGATCGACCAGCGCGAGAAACTCGGGATCGAGATGGCCGAGGAGCGGTCGGCTCATGGCTTCGAGCACGCTCGCCGGCGCGTTCGACGGCCCGGGGCCGAGCAGAAGTCGTTCACGAATCGGTTGCAGGATCGGCATGGCCGGGAGGCTAGCGGCAAACTGCGAACGGCGGTTCGCGAGTTGACAGCGTCGGGCCCCGGCCGGTAGCCTCCGCGCCTTCGATCCCCCAGGGCTTTTTGGTCCTCTTTGCGTCGGTGCCGGGTCTGCCCGGAACGTGCAAACCCTCGAATGGATTCCCGATCGGGACGGGTCGCGAGCGCGCAGGCCGACGTCCTGGGTCCTGGCGCCGGGTGCGAGCCGGGTCGTTCCTTGGGCGGCCGGGCCGGATCGGGGCACCGCGAGGGGGAGCGCGGCGCGCGCGGAAGCGAGCGCTGCCAGGGTTGCCGCCGCAGAGATCGGTGGGGGAGCAGGATCGACATGGCTGGGAGCGGCACAGCCCGCTGGGTCATCATCGGGACGGCCATCGCGGCCGCCGCGGCCGCGACCTTTCTGCTGATGGGGCCGGGGCCGGACGCGCCGCGTCCGGGAGAGCATGCGCGATCGATCGGGTCGTCGCAGGCGACATCGCCGGCCATCTCGGGAGAGAGAGAGCAGGAGAAAGCGGCCGCGCCGCCCCTCGATCAGATCGACGCGGATTCGCGGGCAGCGATGCGGGATTTTCTCCGCCAGTCGGTGCAGGAAGAGGATCCAGCGGTGTCGGGAGAATCGGGAAAAGAAGGAGGCTCGGACTGGTGAGCGGTTTCCGCTATCGCACGCGCGAGCGCTACGAGCAGGAGGAGCGCGAACGGCTCGCTCCCTGGGCGGCGCGCGCAGGCGATTCGGCAGGCCGCCTCGTCCCTGAGCCCGAGCATGCCTATCGCACCGCCTTCCAGCGCGATCGCGACCGCATCGTCCATGCCCGGGCCTTTCGTCGGCTCGAGTTCAAGACCCAGGTCTTCGTCTACCTGGAGAACGACCACTACCGCAATCGCCTGACGCATACGATCGAGGCCGCCCAGGTCGCGCGCACGATCGCCCGGGCACTCTGTCTCAACGAAGACCTCGCCGAGGCCATCACCCTGGCCCACGACCTCGGCCATACCCCCTTCGGCCATGCTGGCGAAGCCGTCCTCGATCGCTGCATGGAGGAGCACGGCGGCTTCGACCACAACCGCCAGAGCCTGCGCATCGTCGATCTGCTCGAGAATCGCTATCCCGACTTCAGCGGGCTCAACCTGACCGAGGAGACGCGCGAGGGCATCCTGAAGCACGGCGCGGCCTGGCCCCATCCGATCCCGCTGCCGCCGCTGCGCCCGCAGCGCAGCCTCGAGGCCCAGGTCGCCGACCACGCCGACGAGATCGCCTATCTCCATCACGATCTCGACGACGGCCTGCGCTCGGGCCTGCTCTCCGTCTCGCTGGTCGAGACGACGGCGCTCTGGAAGTCGGCGCGGGCCCAGCGCGCCTCGCGCGACGCCGGGATGGCCGACGCCGTCGTCCGGGCCCGGACGATCGGTGCCCTCGGCGACGGGCTGATCGGCGACCTGATCGAGGAGACGAGCCGACGGCTCGCCGCGAATCCGCCGGCATCCCTCGCCGATCTGCGGCAACGTACGGCCCGGAGCAGCGGCCCGGGCCACGGCCCCGAGAACGGATCGTCGGCCGACCTGTCGTTTTCGGGCGGGGGCGGCGAGACGATCGGCTTCTCGCCCGAGATCGATCGGGGCAAGCGCGAGCTCAAGAGCTTCTTGTCCGAGAATTTCTACCGCCATCCCGACGTCCTGCGCCGTGTGCGCAAGGCGGAGTGGATCGTGGGCGACCTGTTCCGAGCCTACCGGGACGACCCGAATCTCCTGCCGACGGACGTGCGTGCACGCTTCGCCCGGGAAGGAGAGCCGCGGGCCGTCGCGGACTACATCGCCGGCATGACCGATCGATTCGCGATGGACGAACACAAGAAGCTGTTCGATCCCCACGCGCCGATCTGAATCCGGACCCGCCCGGGCGCGCACGGCGCGACCCGGAGCGCGAGCGATCGAGAGAGAAAGAAAGAGAGCCGAGCCAGAATGAGCCTACCCGAATGTCTCGAACGGGCAGCCAGTGAGCTGCCGGATCTCGCCGATCGGATCCGCCCCGCCAATGGCGATCCGCGGCGACTGCTCGACCTTCTTGCGCCAGCGGCCGGGCCGACGGCCGCGGCGGGCGTGCTCGCCCGAGTGCTGGCCGCCGACGAGGCCGCCGGAGAAGAGCTGCTCGAGGCCTGGAGCGAGTTTCCGGAAGCGGTCGGGGTGATCGCCGCCGTGCCCGAGAGCGAGGTGCCGAAGGCGGGTCGCAAGCTGCTTCGGCGCGCGCTCCACCGGCTGCGCGCAAAGGGCGTCGCCGTCGATTCGTCTGCTGCAGCGGTCGCGGCCCCCGTGCCGGCCCGCCGGCTCGCGAGCGCGAGCGATCGCTGGCAGGCGGCCCATGTCTCCGCGCCCGACTTTCGCGGGACCCGCATGGGCTATCTCGTCGACGATCATCCGGCGGGCGGCGCCCGCCTGTTCGAGATCCGCTTCGACCCGGCACGCGGGATCCTCGACTTCAAGCTCTACAACGCCGGACGCAGCAAGGTCCGCGGCTTCCTGAAGAGTCTGATGGCGGGGACGAACCAGCGACTCTTCGAGGTCGAGCACGGCGCCCTCTGCGCGCTGGTGCGGCGCGCCAGCCAGGCCCAGCCCGCGGATCGCGCGCTGCCGACGTTCTTCGTCGAATGGCGGAGCCGGCTCTTTGCCGAAGCCGCCGCCGCCGAGACGGTCCCGGGCGAGCGGGTGCGGGTGGCGCTCGGTCCCGCGGAAGATCGCGCGGCGAGCCGGGAGCGCGTCGTCGCCGATCTCCGGAGCGGGCGCATCGGGCCGTGGCCGCCGGCGACGACCTGGGTCGCGGAGCGCATGGAAGCGGCACAGAAGAGTGTCGAGGGGCTCGCGGGCAGCGCGCGCAGCGCGGCGATCGACGCCTTCGTCGCGAGCACGACGGAGGCGCTCGCGGAGGCGACCGATCGCGCCGGGCTGGCCGAACAGCTCGCCGAATGGGCTTGGATCGAATGGAAGCGCGAGGACCCGGAAGCGGCGCGCGCGTTGTTGGCGGTGTCGGCCGAGCTGGCCGGCGCCGAGGGGGCAGAGGGAAATCGCGCGCTCGCCAGCGCGCGGGTCGACGCGGTGTTCGGCCCGTTCCTCGCAGCCTTGAAGAAGGATGCCCCGAAGCAAGAGACCCTGAAGGATGAGGGGAGCAGCGAACGATGATGAGACGATTTTCCCGCCGCCGGCGCGGACTCGAAGGCGGCCAGCGCAGCGCGATCGATGAAAATGCCTGGTGGCCGCGCATTCTCGCGGAGGGACTGATCCCGACGACGGCCTTCGAACCGTGGACCGATCCGGAGATCCCGAATACGATCGCGGCGCTCGCCCGGGCGACGCTCGAGAGCGGCGCGAAAGCGATCGTGGCCTTCTCTCCGACCTCCGCCTCCGAAGCCCTCGTGGCCGGGCTCGCCGCCGCGCAGCCCACCGGATCGGCCGAGCCTTTCACGGGCACGCTCTTCGTGGTCGCGCCGCATTGGCCGATGGCGACCCGCCAGCTGCTCGATTGGATCGGTCAGACGCCCTACACCGTCGAGCCGATCTCGGCCGCCCGCCTCGCCGATGGCGGCGCCGCCGTCGAGAGCGAGCGCGTACCGAGGCTGCTGGCGGTGAGTCCCGCCCAGCTCGCCGCCCGCATGGCGTCGAGCGAGGCCCGCGCGGCATTCACGCGCGCCGCCGCCTCGCTCGAGGGGCTCGCGGCCAAACACGGGGGCGCCGTGCGCGTCGGAATCGACCGGCTCGAGCTGGTCGTGCTGGCGCGGCGGGTCGCGGAGATCCGCACCGACGGCGACAACGCCGTGCTCGAGACCCAGGTCGGCGGGCGTCATGCGACGCCGATCTCGGCGACGGATCTCGCCGGTGCGCTCGACGGGCTCGAGGGCCAGCTGCGCCGGAGGCTCGGCGATCACAAGGTGCGCGACGGCGAGGACGGGCTGCGCGGGCGCGTGGTGGCCCAGCTCGCCGCCGGCGACGAGCTGCGCTGCGTTCGGGCCTGGCCTTCACCGGGCGCCGAGCTCGACGTCGTCGACGCGGTCGGGGTCGATGCGGCGGGGACGCCCGTCATCGTGGCCGTCCGTCAGGAGATCGAGTGGACCGCGCTCTGCGCGGTGCTCGAATCGCTCTCGAATCTGGCGCCGCTGCTGCCGCTGCTGCTCGCCGATGCGGGGCCGCCGCTGCGGCTGGGCAGGCCGAGGCTGCTGCTGACGGCGGAGCGCTTCGCGCCGGGGCTCGAACGGACGGTGGCGGCCCTGACGCTCTCGTTCGAGCTGCGGACCATCGCCGGGAAATCCGGTGTGTCGCTCGATCTCGTATCGCGCGCAGCGGGCGAGGGCGCGGAGTCGCGCTTCGGAAAACGGGGACGTCGCCGGGGCGGCCGGGACCGTCAGGAGGGCTCGGACGAGGTTCGCTCCGCACGCGGCGAAGACGAGGAGTCGGAAGCCGCGGACGACGTGCGGCGGGAGCGAGGGCGAGAGGAAGAGCGCGGCGGGCCGCGCAGCGAGCCGGGCCGGGGGCGTGATGCCGAACGGGTCATTCGCGGGCCGCTCGGGCCCCGGGCGATGGCGCTCGACGCGGAGCCGCTGGGCGATGGCATCGACGAAGAGGATGTCGAGGCGGCGGACGCCATCGGTCCGCGCGCGGATCGCGAGCTCGAGGGGCGCGATGGCGGTCGCGGACGCAGTCGGCGTCGGCGTCGGCCGCGCCGCGGCGGAGCAGATGCCGCGCTCGACGAGGGGGATTCGAGGGGAGACGACGGTGACGCGCTCGCCGCGGCCCCGAGCGACGAGCGCGATGGGCGCGAGCGCGATGTCGCGGACGACGAGTCGCGGCCGAAGCCGCGCGCCCGCTTCGAAGAGGTCTCGTTGATGGATCTCGACGACGCGCCCGGGCCGGGTGCGCCGGCTGCGCGCTCCGATTCCGAGCGCGGGCGCGGGGATCGCCATCGCCGCTCGCGTCGCCGCGGACGTCGCGGCGGGCGGGGTGAGGAGCAGGGCGCGCCACGGAGCGGCGACGACGACGCGTCGGATGCGGAGTCCGACGAGTCGCCGGCGGCGATCGCGCTTCCGCTCGTCGGCGCCGAGGCCGCGATCGAGGACGATTTCGTCGACGCGGACGATCTCTCGGAGATCCTCTCGCGCCTGCCGGACGAAGTGCCGGAATACGAAGCGGCCGAGCCGCGCTACGACGACGAGGAAGAAGAGGACGGCGAGTCGCCGGCCCGGCCCTTCCGCGGCGACGCGCGCGGGCGTGGACGCCAGGAGGACGACGAGGAGTCCGAGGATGCGCTGCGGGCCGCGGCTCGTCGACGCTGCGCGATCCTGGTCCATGCGGATCCGGATTCGCTGCTCGCGGGCGTACTGCTCGCGCGGGACGTGCGTCAGCTCGAGGGGCTCTGGATCTATCCGCAATCGGAGCTGATGACCTTCTTCCGAAGCATCGCGACGGATCTGCGCGACGACATGCCGATCGTGGTCGTCGGGTTCAGCCCGTCGCCTGCGCGGGACGTCATCCAGGCGGCGTCGCTCTATCGGGGGCGGCTCTCGTGGTTCGATCGGCATGCCTGGCCGCCCGAGGATCTGCTCGCGATGCGCAACGCGCTCGGCGCGGAAGCGGTGGTCGGCGGCGAGGGGATCGACAGCGTGCTGCCGCTCGTGCTCGATACCTGCACCCGGCGCAGCCGCTTCTCGGACAAGCTCGTCGATCTCGCGACCGGCCGCTTCAGTCAGCACGATTTCGAGCGCTGGGGGCGTCTCTGGCGCCATCGCATCGGCGAGATCGCGAAGAAGACCGGCGACATCCGCGGCGACATCGCGCCGCTGCTCGCCGGTCGCCCGAGCGATCTCGCGAAGGAGGCGGCGATCCTCGTGATTCCGCCGGCGCCGCCCGAGCTCGAGTGGGTCGCGTCGCGGGATTTCCGGCTCGTGCATTTCGGGGCCCACGTGATGGTCGTACTCGAGGTGGATCCGTCGCTGGATCCGACCCTCTGCGCCCGGATCGCCCGGGAGCGCTACGACGCCTCGCTCTCGCTGACGCGGCGGACCGGTGAAGACAGCTTCACCTTCGCCGGTGACGAGATCACCGGGCGGCGCGCGCTCGACTATCAAGCGGTCGCGCACCACCTCGTGAACAAGCTCGAATGGGTCGAGTCGCGTCCCGAAGGGGATCACGTCGCCCGCTTCCGCATCCGGGATCTCGGACGCCATCCCGAGCGGCTCGAGGAAGTCGTCGCCGAGATCGCCATGGGGCGTTCGCAGCTCGAGCGCTGAGGGCAGGAAGGCGCCGATGGCCGAGACCGGAAGCGACGCCGCGACGCTCGTCGAGATCTTCGCCTCGGCCCAGGGCGAGGGCCCGGAGGTCGGTCGCTCGACCGTCTTCGTGCGCTTCGGCGGCTGTGATCTGCGCTGTCGTTGGTGCGATTCGCCGGGCACCTGGCGAGCGACGGCGCGCTGTCGCATCGAGCAGCGCGCCGGGAGCGGCGCGTTTCGCGAGCGCGACAATCGCGTCGCGAGCGACGTGATCGTCGCGATCGTCGGGGGGCTCGGCCCGCGCCCCGCGACCGGGTTGAGCCTGTCG
>CAUJGH010000255.1 GCA_963169575.1 Myxococcota bacterium
AGCAGGTTGCCGACGCCGACGGCGAACAGGTCTCGATTCAGGTCCGAAGGCCGGCGCTCCGGGTCCATCGCATCGACGGCGAGCACGGTCAGGGTCGACTCGATCGTGCCGACGAGGGCGAACATCACGATGTATTTGATCGAGGCGAGCGAGCCGATCACGGAGAAGTCCGGGAACGCGATGGCATCGAGGATCGATCCGGGCAGGGTGACGAGCGAGCTGGGCCCGAGCTGGTAGGTATCGCCCCAGAAGCGGTAGATGTGGTCGTGGCCGAGGTCGAAAGCGATGCCGAGGGGTACGGCGACGGCGAGGACGACGAGGGGCGCCGGGATGCGGCGAGACCAGCGGAAGGGCAGCAGCGGAAGGCCGAAGAGGATCGCGAGCGAGAGCAGGCCGATCAGCGCGATCTCGGGATTCATGTGGAGCAGGCTGGAGGGAATCTCGGCGATCAGGTCGAGGGGCTCCTTCGCCGTCGGCGCGACGCCGAGCAGGACGTGGCTCTGCTTCGAGATGATGATGACGCCGATCGCGGCGAGCATGCCGTGGACGACGGACGGCGAGATCGCGACGCCCGTCGAGGCGATGCGAAACACGGCGAATGCGATCTGGATCAGGGCGGCGACGACGCCGACGGCGAGCGCGCGTTTGTATCCGGTCACGGGATCGCCCTGGCCGAGCTCCAGCACGCAGCCGATCGCGATCACGATCAGGCCGGCGGCAGGCCCCTTGATGGTCAGCCGAGCGCTGCCGAGGAAGCTCGCGAGGACGCCGCCGATGATCGCGGTGATCAAGCCGCTGACGGGCGGAAATCCGCTCGCGAGGGCGATGCCGAGGCAGAGGGGGAGGGCGATCAGGGAGACGAGGAAACCGGATTTGAGATCGGAGAGGAAAGACGCGGGCGCGGCCGCGCGCTGAACTTCGAGAGACACGAGGAATACCTCACGCTGATGGGGCGAAACGAGCCCGGGCGCGGAGCGCACGAGCCAACTCGATCGGATCGGCGCGGCGAACCGCACGGAGATCCGTCCTGGGAGCCCTGTCAGGCGATCGGGGGAGCGCGGGGAGAGACGCGCCCGGAGACGTCGATGCGACGGAGGGATCCGTCTTCGATCTCGTAGGCGAAGCCGGCGATGGCGCTGCTCGAAAGGAGCCATGCGCTCGCGGGCGCAGGCGAAGCGTCGGCCCCTTCGACCTTTTCGCCCTCGGCCTCGGAGGCCGTCTTGAATCCGAACAGATCACCGACGGCGGGATCGATCAGCGCGGTCGAGACGTGCTCGTCGGCCGTCACCGTGGCGCGGCAGGCCTCGATTCCGATCGGATCCGATTCGGCGGAGGCGGTAGCGGCGGCCCCGGCGGTCCCGGCGGTCCCGTAATAGGCCGGACCCATCCCGGCCCCGAGCATCAGCAACGAAAACAGACCGGCGATCCAGCGGATTCGCCAGCCGAGAACGATGCGCTGCTTCGGGTCGGGGTACAGCACGGCGCAGAACCTATCGGTCGGAGCGAGCTCCAGCAAATCGGGCAAAGAACGGGTGTCGCTCGCGGCACGGTCCGGGCGGGCGTGTCGCCCGTCGACGCGATCTGACAAACTCCCCGGACCGCTCCTGCGACGCCGTCTCCGCCTCCGCCGTTCCGGCTGGATCGCAGATCGACCGTCGCGCGAGCCGGGCCGATGGGTGGACGATGCAGGACGGCGCCGAAAAGAGGGAAGGAGCGCCCGGCTGGGCCAACGCGGTCTCGGAGGCGATCGCGGATCTCGGCGGTCTGGCTGGCCCGCTGCTCCCGATCCTGCACCGGCTCATGGAGCGCCTGGGGCACGTCCCCGCCGAAGCGATCCCCGTGCTGGCCCAGGCCCTCGACCTCTCCCGCGCCGAGGTCCACGGCGTCGTCAGCTACTACGCCGACTTCCGCGACGAGCCCCTCGCGGAGCGCGTCGTCCGGATCTGTCGCGGCGAGGCCTGCCAGGCGCGCGGGGGCGATGTCCTGCTCGAGCGGGCCCGCCTGCGCACGGGTTGCCGCGAAGATGCGGCGCGCTCGGACGATGGCGTCTTCAGTGTCGTGCCGGTCGACTGTCTCGGGCTCTGCTCCGTCGCGCCTTCGGCGCAGATCGCGGACCGGCCTTTCGGTGGATTGACGACGCAGCGGCTCGATGAACTGCTCGCGGCCCCGACGCCGACGCACCCGAATCACGCGGATCCGGCCTCGCACGCCGGGAGCCACGCTGTCGCCGGGGTTGCCCCGGCGCCCGGCGTCGCCGGCGCCGCGCTGCCGCGGCTCTTCCTCTCGGACGACACGGCCGCCCGCGCCCGCGGCGCCGAAGCGGTCGCGCAGGCGCTGATCGCTGCGACGGCGGCGCGCGGTGAACGGATCGAGCTCGTCCGGACCAGCTCCCGCGGTGCCCACTGGCTCGAGCCGCTGCTCGAGGTCGAGACGCCCGGAGGCCGTGTCGGCTATGGCCCCGTCGATGTCGAGTCCGTCGACGGGCTGCTCGGCTCCGGCCTGCTCCGGGGCGGGGCGCATCGGCTCGCGCTCGGGCCCGTCGACGCGATCGATTTCCTCGCGCGCCAGCAGCGCGTGATCTTTCGCCGCGCGGGCGTGACGGCGCCGCTCTCGATTCCGGACTACTGCGCGCTCGGCGGACTGCGCGGACTCGAAGCCGCGCTCGCGATGGCGCCCGAGGCGATCCGCGCGGCGGTGCTCGAGTCGGGGCTGCGCGGGCGGGGCGGCGCAGCGTTTCCGGCCGGCATCAAATGGAACACCGTCGCGCAGACGCCGGCCGGGCAGCGCTATCTGGTCTGCAACGCAGACGAAGGCGACTCGGGCACCTTCGCGGATCGCATGCTCCTCGAAGGCGATCCCTACCTGCTGATCGAGGGCATGGCGATCGCGGCGATCGCGGTCGGCGCGTCGCAGGGCTTCGTCTACGTGCGCTCGGAATATCCCGCGGCCGTGCAGCGGCTCGAGGACGCGATCGCGAAGGCGCGCGAGGCGGGCTGGCTCGGTCCGGGCGTGCTCGGGAGCGAATGGCCCTTCGAGCTCGAGGTGCGCGTCGGGGCGGGCTCCTACGTCTGCGGCGAGGAGACGGCGATGCTCGAGAGTCTCGAGGGACGCCGCGGGATCGTGCGCGCGAAGCCGCCGCTGCCGGCGGTGGCAGGGCTCTTCGGACGGCCGACGCTGATCCAGAACGTGCTGACCTTCGCGTCGGTGCCCGGGATCCTCGCTGGAGGCGCCGCCGCCTATCGCGGCCTCGGCGTCGGCCGCTCCTCGGGCACGATGCCGTTCCAGCTCGCCGGCAACGTCCGGCGCGGCGGGCTCGTCGAGCTGCCCTTCGGCGTCAGCCTGCGCATGCTCGTCTTCGACTTCGGCGGCGGAACGGCGAGCGGGCGGCCGGTCAAGGCGATCCAGGTCGGTGGGCCGCTCGGGGTCTATGTCCCCGAATCCCGATGGGACGTCCCGCTCGATTACGAACGTTATGCCGAGTTCGGCGCGGGGATCGGCCACGGCGGGATCGTCGTCCACGACGACTCGGCCGATCTCGCCCGGCTCGCGCGCCATGCGATGGCGTTCTGTGCCCGCGAGTCCTGCGGAAAATGCACGCCTTGCCGGATCGGCTCGACCCGCGGCGTCGAGATCATCGATCGGATCCGGGCCGGGACCGGCCCGGAGGAGCGCGCTGCGCAGGTCGCGCTGCTGCGCGACCTCTGCACGACGATGGTCGACGCCTCGCTCTGCGCGATGGGCGGGATGACGCCGCTCCCGGTACTCTCGGCCCTCGAACACCACCCTGCCGATTTCGGCCTCGACGGCGGTCCGCGAGCCGGTTCCCCGACCCATCCGGCGGCGGCCCCGACGGCCCGTTCCGGCGCTGCGAGCGAGGGCACGCGCGCATGACGATCGCCCCGGACGCCCCGGCCTGCTCCTCTTCCGGCTGCTCCTCTGCTGCTCCTGCCGGTTCCGGGTCCCGTGCGGGCGCCCGCGGCTGCGGCTTCACGCGCGCCGAGGTCGACCACGGCACGCCCGCCCGCGAAGCGGCGACGCTCGAGACGCTGACGATCGACGGCATCGCCGTCTCGGTGCCGAGCGGGACCTCGCTCCTGCGAGCCGCCGTCCTCGCCGGCGTGAAGATCCCGAAGCTCTGTGCCACCGAATCCCTCGAGCCCTTCGGCTCCTGCCGCCTCTGTCTCGTCGAGATCGAAGGCCGCAAGGGCACGCCCGCATCCTGCACGACCCCCGCCGCATCGGGCATGAAGGTGCACACGCAGTCGGACCGCCTCGCCGCGCTGCGCCGCAACGTGATGGAGCTCTACATCAGCGACCATCCGCTCGACTGCCTGACCTGCCCGGCGAACGGGGCCTGCGAGCTGCAGGACATGGCTGGCGTCGTCGGGCTGCGCGAGGTCCGATACGGCTTCGCCGGCGAGAGCCATCTCGGGCAGCCGAAGGACGAATCGAATCCCTACTTCACGTTCGATCCGAGCAAATGCATCGTCTGCAGCCGCTGCGTGCGC
>CAUJGH010000256.1 GCA_963169575.1 Myxococcota bacterium
CTGGGCTTCCTTGAGCACCTTGCGAGCCTGCTTCTTGTCGAGCTTGACCTCGACCTCGGCGTCCCCGCGGTCCTTCGCGGGGGGTCGTACGGAAGCGCCGCCCCCGATCGCCCCGAATGCGAACGCCGACAGGAGCGCGCCGACACCGAGCAGCGCGTGACAGACCGGAATCCGCGCGGTCCACGCTTCGAGCAGCGATGCGAGCTGTCGGGGCAGGCCGACGTCGAGCGCGACGAGCGCCTGCGCGACCGCAGAGAAGCCGCCGCGCGCAGCGCCCGTGAGCGCGTGATCCGGCAGATGCAGCGCGAGCGCGCCGAATCCGCCGAGCAGCAGAGCCGCGACGGCGAACGGAAACGACAGGACTCTCGCCAGATTGCGCACGCTTCGTATCCACCCGCCCGAGCGACCACGCGGCTGCGTCCTCGGCCCGATCGGCGCAGGGCCGGACCGCCTGGTCCTCCGAGCGGCGCCGATCCCGAACGCTATCGGCGAAGCAGCCAGCCGATTTGAGCCCGGATCGGGCCGCTTCGGAGGAGGAGGCGGTCGATTATGCTCCGGACCTTGCCGACGTCCCTGCGCGAGAGCTGCCGATTCGCCCGGCGCCCGCGGCCCCACCGCCGCAGGGTTCGGCCCGGCCTCGCCTGCGGACTGATCCTGACTCTGTGGCTCGCCGCCCCGCCCGACCGGCCCGCGCGTGCCGCCGCGGATTCCGACCCGTTCCGCACCCATCTCCATACGATTCGCGGGCGGATCCTCCAGGTCTGGCCCGTCGCGGTCGGCGATTGTCCGGACGATTCGTCCGACCTGCTCGTGCTCTCGAGCGAGGGCGGCCCGCCGAAGCAGGTCCGCTTCGCGACCTACATGCCGTGTGGAAGCGCGCTGGCGCCGGGCGCCGCACGCATCGTCGTGCGGCCCATTCCGGACGCGGCCGTGCTCGTCGACGTGGCGCGGATGCCTGGCCGTGCGGGCCCACAGCTCCTCTCCGTTTCGGCTTCCGGGCTCCGCATCGAGGGGCTCGAAGGCGATCCCCTGCCCCTCGACCTCCCGATCCCGGGCGGCCTTCCGCTCCCGCCGCGGCCCTGGGAGATCGGCCGCATGCCGCTGGTCGACGATTGGAACGACGACGGCCGGATCGCCGCGCTGGTCCCGGCGCTGACGGGCGCATGGCTCGTCGCGCTGCCCGGCGGTGCGGCGCGGCGGATCGAGATGCCGGTCTACGCCAGCTACCTGAGCTTCATGCCCTTCCTGCCCGAGACGGTGTGGAAATGGCTCGTCCAGGAGGTGACCTGGCCGACACTCGCCCGGACCGATGACGACGGCGACGGCCGGCGCGATCTATTCGCCCTGTCGCGCTGGGGCATCTGGATCTACCACGCCGGGCCGGAAGGTCTGCCTTCGACGCCCTCGCGGCGACTCGCCTTTGTCCCCTTCGACGAGGAGACCGAGCGCCGCCCCGGATCGACCGCCCACAATCTCTTCGCCCGCGACCTCGACGGCGACACGCGCGCCGACCTCGTCCTCAACACGATCGAGGGTGGCCTGACCCGCGGCCACTCGACGACGCGCTTCCAGCTGGGCGGCGCCGGCGGTGTCACGATCGAAGCGCCGCCGACCGCGATTCGCGAGCTGCGCGGCGGCTTCTCCGGCGTCGACTTCATCGATCTCGAGGGCGACGGCGTCAGCGAGATCCTCGAGACGAGCTTCGAGTTCGGGGTCCTGCAGCTGATTCGCCTGCTCGTGACCCAGCGCGCCGAGACGACGGTGCGGATCCTGAGGCTCGATCCCGCGAGTCCGGGCGGATTGCGCACGCTCTTCGAAGACCGCATCGCGCTCGGCCTCGACTTCGAAAAGAGTCGCGTCATCGGTCTCGTCCCGGGCTTCGGCGATCTGAACGGCGACGGGCAGCTCGATCTGTTCGTCGGCGACGGCAGCGATTCGATCCGCTTCCGGATCGGCAGCCGACAGGCCGGCACTCCCCTGTTCGGGAGTCCCCTCGGCCGTCAATCGGTCCCGCTCTCCAGCGGATCGACGCACGCGGTCGATCTGGACGGCGACGGACTCGACGATCTCGTCGCCTTCACGACGACCGAGCCCGGACCGCCGCTGCTCGTGCTCGAAAACCTCGGCCGCCTGCCGGGAACGCCGACCCGCATGGGCCCGCGCTGACGCCGGGAAGCGCGTGCCCCAGGTCGACGATGCACGCTCGGCGCGCCCCGATCAGGCGCCGGGCAGCGGCACGCCGAGGTGGGCGTAGGCGTGGGGCGTCGCGACGCGGCCGCGCGGCGTGCGCGAGAGAAAACCGCAGTGGATCAGATAGGGTTCGACGACATCCTCGAGCGTTCCCTTGTCTTCGCCGACGGCCGCGGCGAGGGTTTCGAGGCCGACCGGCCCGCCGCCGAACTTGACGACCAATGTCTGCAGGAAGGCCCGGTCGAGGCCGTCGAAGCCCGCATCGTCGACATCGAGGCGGGCGAGCGCGAAACGCGCGATGTCGAGACCGACGCTCTCCGCCCCGCGCTCGCGAACCGCCGCGAAATCCCGCACGCGCCGCAGCAATCGGTTCGCGATCCGCGGCGTGCCCCGGGCGCGCCGGGCGATCTCGAAGGCCGCCTTCGGCTCGATCGAGAGTCCGAGCAGCCCGCCCGACCGCACGACGATCTTCTCGAGATCTTCGACCGGGTAGTACTCGAGCCGTGCGGACCAGCCGAAGCGATCACGCAGGGGCGAGGTCAGCAGGCCCGCGCGCGTCGTCGCACCGATCAGCGTGAAGCGCGGGAGATCGAGGCGGATCGAGCGCGCCGTCGGGCCCTCGCCGATCAGCAGGTCGAGCTGAAAATCCTCCATCGCTGGATAGAGGATCTCCTCGACGGCGGGCGAAAGGCGATGGATCTCGTCGATGAAGAGCACGTCGCCCGCTTCGAGATTCGAGAGCAGCGCCGCGAGGTCGCCCGGCCGCTCGATCGCCGGACCGCTGGTCGCCCGGAACTGCGCCCCGAGCTCGACGGCCACGATCCGCGCGAGCGACGTCTTGCCGAGGCCGGGCGGGCCGTGGAAGAGCACGTGGTCGAGGGGCTCGCCGCGTTCGCGGGCGGCGCGCACGAAGACGTGCAGATTTTCGCGCAGGCGAGGCTGCCCGATCATCTCCTCGAGATTCTTCGGGCGCAGCGATTCCTCGGCGCTGCGCTCTTCGGGCTGTCGCGAAAGGGAGAGCTCGCCTCGCTCCATCCGGTCTCCTCCGCGCGTTGCGCGTCCCTTCGATCCGGTCGCCCGTCGTCTCAGCTCGCGAGGCGCCGCAGCGCGAGCCGGATCAGGACCTCGATGCGCGCGCCCCGCGGCGCCTCGGCGAGCGCTGCCGCGACGACCCGTTCGGCCTGCGAGCGGGGATAGCCGAGGTTGACCAGCGCCGACAAGAGCTCCTCGTCGGGCTCGACGGCCTGCATCGACGGGACGAGCGATTCTTCCGGATCGTCGGCCAGACGACCGGCGAGCTTCGCCGCTTCGTCGCGCAGCTCGACCGCGATCCGCTCGGCGAGCTTTGGGCCGACCCCCGGCACCTTGCGCAGCCCCTTCGCATCCCCGTCGCGCAGGACCGCGAGCAGCCGGCGCGGCGCCATGCCCGAGAGGATCGTCAGCGCGAGCCGGGGTCCGACGCGATTGGCCTTCAAGAGCAGCAGGAAGAGCTCGCGCTCGGCGGGCGTCAGGAAGCCGAAGAGCTGGATCGCATCTTCGCGCACGGCGGTGTGGACCAGCATCGGGACGGATTGGCCGAGCTCCGGCAGCGCTTCGGAGGTCGAGAGCGGCACGAAGAGCTCGTAGCCGACGCCGTGCACGTCGAGCACGATGCGGGTCGGGGCCCGCTCCCGAAGCCGCCCTTCGAGCCATGCGATCACGGCCTGCGCTCCAGGACGAGCCGCGTCATCGCCTGGCGCGAGGAGCGGCGGCGCGAGGGCAGCGCCAGCGAGGCGAGCGGGCCGGCCTGCGCATGGGTGAGTGCGAGGGCGAGCGCGTCGGCGGCGTCGGCGGGCGGGAGCTCGGCCAGACCGAGCAGCCGCGCGACCATCGTCTGGACCTGATCCTTCGCCGCGCCGCCGTTTCCGGTCACCGATTTCTTGACCTGCCGCGCCGAAAGCTCGACGACCGGGACCCCAGCCTCCCCGAGACTCGCCAGGATCGCGCCGCGCGCCTGCCCGAGCACGAGCGCCGAGCGCGGGTTGGCTGCGAGGAAGACGCGCTCGACGACGACGGCATCGGGTCGCTCGGCACGCGTGATCACGAGCAGCTCCGCGTGCAGATAGCGGAGGCGGTCCGCCAGCGAAGCGGAGGTCGGCGGACGCAGCACGCCGTGTAGACGATGAACGAGACGGCCCGCCACGCGCTCGATCGAGCCGAAGCCCGTCGCGTGGGAGCCGGGATCCACCCCCAGGATCCGCATTCCACCCCCCGATCGACGCCGCGTGCGCCGCGTCCGGGCGCGCCCGGCCGGGCGCGCTAGGCGAGGCTCTCCATCTCTTCCTCGGAGATGTCGAAGTTGGCGTAGAACTCTTGCACATCATCGAGGTCTTCGAGGGATTCCGCCAGCTTGAGCATCAGCTCGGCATCCTTGCCGGACAGCTTCACCGTGGTCGAAGGCTGCTGGGTGAACTCGGCCGAGAGCGCCGTGAAGCCCTTTTCCGCGAGCGCATCGCGAACGGCGTGCAGCTCGGTCGGCGCCGTCAGCACCTCGCTGCGATCGCCGTTGTCGACGACGTCGAGCGCCCCCGCCTCGAGCGCCGCCTCGAGCAGGGCGTCACCGTCGACCGCGACGCGATCGAACCCGATGATCCCCTTCCGCTCGAACAGGAAGGCGACGCATCCGGACGCGCCGAGGTTGCCGCCATGCTTCGAGAGCGCGTAGCGCAGGTCGCCGACCGTCCGGTTCTTGTTGTCCGAAAGCGTCTCGATCAGGATCGCCGTACCGCCAGGCCCGTAGCCCTCGTAGACGATCTCCTCGAAGTTGTCCTGGTCCCCGCCGCCGATGCCCTTCTGGATCGCCCGTTGGATGTTGTCCTTGGGCATGTTGGCCGTCTTGGCCTTGTCGACGACGAGCCGGAGCCGGGGGTTCGAATCGATGTCCCCGCCGCCGAGACGCGCGGCGGTCTGCAGCTCCCGGATCAGCTTGGTGAAGACCTTGCCCCGCTTGGCGTCGAGGGCGCCCTTCTTCCGCTTGATGGTCGACCATTTCGAATGTCCGGACATGGATCTCCCGTCCCTGCTCCTGCCTCAACGCCCCCGCTCGCGCCCGCGCAGCTCGAGCCCCGCTCGAATTAGCACAGGCCCGGAACCGCGAGCCATCGGGAGCGCTCGCCGGCCCGCGCCAGGCCTCGCGTTCCGATTCTGGCCCGTTCAGTCCCGCAAACGCCCGACCGATAGGCGGTGGGCGTCGTCGGGTCGCAGAGGCCCCCGTGGGTCGATCCCGCTTCCCGACCACGATCCGCATGCGAGCACGGTCCCCGCGCCCCGACCCGAGTCGGCCGCGGGCGCCGTCGCCGAGGAGGGTTCGAAATGGCGGACATCGCCATCGGCATCGACCTGGGCACGAGCAACACTTGCGTTGCCATGATGCAGGGCGGCGAGATCCGGGTGCTCGCGAACGCCTACGGCGAGCGGACATCGGCCTCGGTCGTCCACTTCCGCGACGACGGCACGGTCGAAGTCGGGAACTCCGCCAAGGCCAAGGTCATCCACGCCCCCGCCCATACGATCAGCTCCGCGAAACGCCTGATCGGCCGCTACTACTTCTCCGAGGAAGTGAAGAAGGCCCAGGCGATCTGCGCCTACGAAATCGTCGAAGCGCCGAACCACGGCGTGCGCATCCAGATCCGGGACGAGGAGTTCTCCCTGCCCGAGATCTCGGCGATGGTGCTGCGCGAGATGAAGCAGGTCGCCGAGCTGCAGACCGGCGAGAAGGTCACGAAGGCCGTCATCACGGTCCCGGCCTATTTCAACGACAACCAGCGCCAGGCGACGAAGGACGCGGGCCGCATCGCCGGCCTCGAGGTGCTGCGAATCCTGAACGAGCCGACGGCCGCCGCCCTCGCCTACGGCTTCGGCATGGGCCTGAACCAGCGCGTCGCCGTCTACGACCTCGGCGGCGGCACCTTCGACATCTCGGTCCTCGAGATCGGCAAGGACGTCTTCGAGGTCCTCGCGACCTGCGGCGACACCTTCCTCGGCGGCGACGACTTCGACGACCGCATCCTCGATCTGCTCGCCGACGATTTCGTCGGCCGCTACAAGATCAACCCCCGCAACGATCCCTTCGCCTTCGAGCGCCTGAAGCTCGCCGCCGAGAACGCGAAGAAACAGCTCTCGATCGACGACGAGGTGCAGATCGACATCCCGTGCGTGCTGAAGGCGCAGGACGGCACGGAGATGGGCCTGTCGCGCAAGCTGACGCGGGCCGAGTTCGGGATGCTCGTGAACGACCTCATCCTGCGGACCTTCAAGGTCTGCGACGAGGCGCTCCAGCAATCGGACCTCACGGTGCGCGATCTCGATGGCGTGATCCTGGTCGGCGGCCCGACGCGGCTCCCGATGATCCGCGAGGCGGTGACCCACTACTTCCAGCGCGAACCGCGCGTCGACGTCGATCCGGACGAGGTCGTCGCGATGGGCGCGGCGATCCACGCGGCCTCGCTCGTCGGCGAGGTGCAGGACTCGATGCTGCTCGACGTGACGCCCCTCGATCTGCGGATCGGAGTCGCGGGCGGGCTCGCCGAACCGGTGATCGAGCGGAACACGCCGGTCCCGATCGAGCAGACGCGCACCTTCACGACCGTCGCCGACTATCAGGAGTCGGTCCAGATCCGCGTCTACCAGGGCGATCACCGCATGGCCGAGGACAACACGCTCCTCGGCCAGTTCGAGTTCGCAGGCTTCCAGAAGGGACCGCGCTCGGACGTCCGGATCGACGTGACCTTCGAGATCGACGCGGACGGCATCGTGTCGGTCACCGCGTCGGATCAGGTGACGGGCGAACAGGCGAGCACGACGATCACCCTCTCCTCGGGCCTCGCCGAGGACCAGATCGAGGCGTTGATCGAGAACGACGTCGCCGGCCGCGTGGTGACGGCCGACGCGCCGCCCGCCCGCTCCGCGCACGTCCCGGCGAGCCCCGGCCCGAAGGCCCCTTCGCCGGCGCCGGGCCCGGCGCGCACCGCGAGGCCGGCTGCGAAGCCGGCAGCGATTCCGGCAGTCGAGGTCGCATCGGCGTCCCCCGTGCAGCCGGATCTCGACGCGCTCGACTCTCTCGAGGGACTCGACGGACTCGACGACCTCGAGCTCGAAGGCGACCTGCTGGAGGGGGATCTGGAGATCCAGGTCGCGGCGCCGACGCGGCCCGAGGCGCCGCCCGCGGAGATCGAGCTCGACACGGAAGTCCCGGCGAACGTCGACGAAGACGGATTCTTCGACCGCTCGGGCAATGATCTCGCGGCTCCGGACCCCGACGAGAACCTCGGATAGACGACGATGGCCACGCTCGACCCCCTCGAAATCGTCGCGCTCGCCCGAATCATGGACGAGCTCGACTACTACCAGCTCCTGCACGTCGATGCGGGCGCGAGCGCTTCCGAGATCCGGCAGGCCTTCCACGTCTCGTCGCGCAGCTACCACCCCGACGCGAATCGCAACCTCCCGCCCGAGCTGCGCGAGCAGTGCGCACGGATCTCGAAACGGATCACC
>CAUJGH010000257.1 GCA_963169575.1 Myxococcota bacterium
TCCTCGACTACGCGATGGTGTGTCGCCTGGAGGAGGAGCGCTGCGAGAGACTCGCCGCGTCGGCCCGCTCCCTCGATCTGGGATTCGCGCGGATCAGCGAGCTCGCGGATCCGCTCGACCGACTCGAAGGACTGATCGAGATCGCCCGCCAGCTGACGACCGCTCCCCCGGGCGAGCCGAGCTGCTAGAGTCGACCCGTGGCCATCCTCATCAAACGCTATGCGAATCGCAAGCTCTACAACACCGAGACGAGCCGCTACATCACGCTGCGCGGCGTCGGAGAGCTGCTCGACCGCGGCGAAGAGGTCCGCGTCGTCGACAACGAGACCGGCGAGGACATCACCGAGGTCGCGCTCTCGCAGATCCTGGTCGACAACAAACGCGCCCGCGAGATCCCGTCGGACACGCTCTTGACCCAGATCCTCGCGCGCGGCGGCGACGCGGTCTATTCCGCGATCCGCAAGAGCGTGGACGAGGCGAGCGACGGCCTCGGCGAATTTCAGGAACGCTTCCGCCAGCTCGTCCAACGCAGCGACGGCGCCTTCGCACGCGGGCGCGGCTTCGGCTGGGAGCGGCGCGATCGGGAAGAGCGCGACGAACGCGACGAGCGGGGAGAACGGGGAGAACGGGGAGCGCCCGAGGATCCCGCCGCCTGGCCCTCGCGGGCGGACATCGAGCGGCTCAATCGGAACCTCGAGCGCGTCGCTGCCGCCCTCGATCGGCTCGAGACGGCGCTCGCCCGGCCGCGCTCGCAACCCTGACGCGCGGCTGCACGATCCCGATGCGAGAACCCTCGGTCCAGTTCGTCGGCGATCCCCGCTTCCTCGCCCACCGCGCGCCGCCGGGCCATCCCGAGCGCCCCGAACGCCTCGATGCCGTGCAAAGCGCTCTCGAGCCCGTCCGCGAGCGCGTCGCGTGCAGGCCGCCCCGCGCGGCGACCTTCGACGAGCTGCGATCCGTCCACGACGAACGACTGCTGCGCATCCTCGCCGCCACGCGCGGCGGCCGCGACGGCCAGCTCGATGCCGACACCTATTTCGTGGCGGAGAGCTACGACACCGCCTGCCTCGCTGCGGGCGCGAGCATCGATCTCGTCCGCGATGCACTCCGCGGTGGAACACCGCGCGGCTTCGCGGCCGTACGGCCGCCGGGCCATCACGCCGAGGCCGGCCGCTCGATGGGATTCTGCCTGCTCAACAACGTCGCGATCGCGGTGCGGACTGCACAGCGAGAGCTCGGTGGCCCGCGCATTCTCGTCTTCGACTGGGACGTCCACCACGGCAACGGCACGCAGCACGTCTTCGAGTCCGATCCCGACGTCTTCTACGTGTCGACCCATCAATTCCCCTTCTATCCCGGTACGGGCGATCACCGCGAGATCGGCGTGGGTCGCGGCGAAGGCGCGACGCTCAACGTCCCGATGCCCGCCGGCTGCGGCGACGCGGAATTCGTCGGCGTCGTCCAGCGCATCGTGACGCCCGCGGCCATCGCGTTCCGTCCCGATCTCATCGTCGTCTCCTGCGGCTTCGACGCGCATCACGACGATCCGCTCGCGTCGATGGAGCTGCGCTTCGAGGGCTATCGCGCGATGGCCGAACAGCTGCGCGCGCTGGCGGACCTGCTCTGCGGCGGGCGCATCGTCTACGTGCTCGAAGGCGGCTATTCGCTGTTAGGCGTGCAGGAAGGAACTCGGGCCGTCCTCGAGAGCCTGGTCGCCGCGCGGGGCACGGCCCTTCCGGCCGCGCCGCCGCTCGAGCCGGGCTCGATGCTGCGGAGCCTCGTCGAGCGCACCGCCCGCATCCACGGCGTACGCATTCCGGATCTCGGCGCCGCCTGAGCCGGTCGCGCAGCGCGCGTCCCCTTCGTCTCCCTTTCGCAAACCCTTCGTCCTGGTTTCGCTCACTGCGCCCTGCGGTCGCGCCGCGAATGCGCGCGCGGACGCGCAGCGAAGACGACCGGCGATGAACGAGCTGCGAAAAAAACTCGACGTCCCGCAGATTCTGCTTGCGCGGGTGGGATGAAGTGGGATAGAAACCAAATCACGTGGGAACTAGTGGGATCAAAAGCCTGGTCGCACCCTCGAATCCGGGATGAAGCCCAGGGTGAGATAGATCAGGGCGGGCGTCGAGACGACGGCAGTCGAGGCGATGGGGCGTTGGCAAAACGATGTTTCGCGGACGCTATGACCACACGATCGACGGCAAGGGAAGGCTGAGCATTCCGCGGGTGTTCCGCGGCGGCCTGGAAGGCGGAGGCGAGAATCCACCGATGTTGGTCATCCAGAAAGATCACATCGCGTTGTTTCCCGCCGAGGAGTGGGCGGCAGCGGAGCGCCGGCTCCGGGAATTGCCCGAGTTCGATCCGGACGCCCAGCGACTGCGCCGGTTCTTCTCAGCGGGCTCCCAGCCCTGCCCGGTCGATCCGCAGGGACGGGTCCTGGTGCCGGGATTCTTGCGGGACCATGCGGGTCTCGAGAGCAAGGTGATTCTCGCGGGCGTGCTCGATCGAGTGGAGATCTGGAGCCCGGCGCGATTCGAAGAGAACCAGGCCGCGACGATCGTGAACCTGGACGAGATTCAGCGATCGGTGGACCAGGCACACCGATCGACGCGTTGAGTTGTCTAGGGGGGACTGGAGAGCGCGAGCTCTCCAGGAGAGAGGTTGGGGTGTTCCCGGGGCACGAAGGGTCTCCGGCGCGGTTACTGGGGGGTACGTGCCGAAGATACGTGCCCCGGGACGCCCCAATGTCTTGCTCGAAGTCTCCCTCGGCGAAAACGCATTCCATTCGGCGAAGCCCCATCCAGGGAGACCTAGCGGTCTGATCGACGGGAGGCGCCCAGCGTGGCGACCACTTCCTACCACGAACCCGTCCTTCTCGATGAAACCCTCGCACAGCTCGATCTGAAGCCCGGCGCGGTGATCCTCGACGGCACGCTCGGCGGCGCCGGTCATGCCGAGGCGATCCTCGAACGAACGGCACCGGACGGCCTGCTGATCGGCCTCGACCTCGACCCCGACGCGATCCGCGAAGCGGGCCGGCGGCTGGCGGTCTACGGCGATCGCGTACGCCTGGTCCAGGCCTCCTTCCGACAGCTCGAGCGCATCGCGCGGGAGGAGAACCCGAGCGGTCTCGACGGCGTGCTGCTCGACCTCGGCGTCTCGTCCCATCAGCTCGATCGCCCCGAACGCGGCTTCCGATTCAGTCCGGGCCCCGCGAGCCCGCTCGACATGCGCATGGATCGCGAGCATGAAGGTGTGACGGCGGCGCGTCTGCTCGCGACGCTCTCTGCGGCGGACCTCGAACGGATGTTCTCGGAGTACGGCGAGCTTCCCGGTGCACGGCGCCTCGCCCGCGCGATCGTCCAGCATCGCGAGACCGCGCCGCTCGCGACCGCGCGCGACCTGATCGAGCTGATCCAGGGCGCGGGCATCGGCCACGGCCGGAGCCACAATCCCGCGACGCTCGTCTTCCAGGCCCTGCGCATCGCGGTGAACGACGAACTCGCCGCCCTCGAGGAAGGGCTCGAGGCCGCCTTTCGCGTGCTCCGACCGGGGGGCCGACTCGTCGTCCTCACCTACCACAGCCTCGAGGACCGGATCGTGAAGCGCGCGATCCGGAGCGCCGCGAAGGGCTGCGTCTGCCCGCCTTCGTTTCCGGTCTGTCGCTGCGGTCGCAAGCCGCGCGTCGTCCTCGCGACCCGCCGCCCGATCGAACCCTCGGCCCGGGAGATCGAATCGAATCCCCGCGCCCGCTCGGCGCGGCTGCGATCCGCCATCCGATTGGAGGCCTCGTGAAGACCGCCGACGAGCGCAGGAGCGGCGGACGCACGCCGAGCGCCGGAAGCACGGCTCCTCCGAGCGAACGCGGACGTCAGGCCTGGATCGGGATCGACGTCTCGAGCGAGCCGGCGAGCCGGGCGCGCCGCGGCGTCTATCCGCTGGCCGCGATGGCGGTGCTGGTCGTGATCGCCAGCCTCGCGGTCGCTGCGGTGCGCATCGACCTGATCCGGACACGTTATGCGGTGTCTGCGGTGCTGGAGCGCGAGAACGAGCTCATCGAGGAGCAGCGCGGGCTGATCGTGCGGCGCCGGCAGCTCCGGGATCCCGTCGAGCTCGCCGTGCAGGCGCGCGAGCGCGGATTCCGTCCCCCGACCCACGTCGTCTCGCTGCCGGATCCCGCGATCGGCGATCTGGAGGCGATCGTCGCTCCGCAGCCGGTCCTCGCGAACCCGTCCATCGCCGCCGTATCGGCGGGACCGTCCGAAGCCGGCGTCGCCGGGAGCGAGTGGCGATGAGGAGTCAGGCGCTCGACAAGGCCCACCGCCGGATCATCTGGCTGCGGCTCGCGGGGCTCGCCGCCTGTGCCGTACTCGCCGGCCGCGCCGCCCATCTGACGGTCGCGCATCAACGCGCGGAAGACCTCTACGACGATCAGATCCAGGGCGAGCAGCGACTGGCCCCGGCGCGCGGAATGATCGTCGATCGCAACGGACGCGAGCTCGCGCTGACGGTCGGATCGACCTCGATCTATGCGATTCCGCGCTTGATGAAGGACCGCATCGCCACGGCGCGAACCGTGGCCGCGACCCTCGGGCTCGATCCGGCGCGGGTCGAGAAGCGTCTGCTCGAGCACGAGCGCTTCACCTACATCGACCGCTGGATCGATCCCGCGGACGCGGCGAAGCTGCGCGAGCTGAAGCTTCCCGGCATCGGAATCGATCCCGAGCCGCGCCGCAGCTATCCCGCCGGCAAGCTCGCCGCGGCCCTGATCGGCTTCGCGAACATCGACGGCAAGGGCGTGCGCGGCGTCGAGCAGATCGAGAACGAATGGCTGACCGGCCAGCCGCGCACGGTCGAAGTCGAGCGCGACGCCCGCAATCGCCCGCTCGCCCTGCACGCGACGGATCCGCGCCTCGTCGAGGGCGGCGACGTCGCATTGACCCTCGACGCCGCGATGCAGGGCGCCGCCGAAGCCGCGCTCGCCGAAGCCGTCGCCGAGCGCGGAGCGAAGGGCGGCATCGTCCTCACGCTCGATCCGAAGACCGGCGACGTGCTCGCCCTCGCCGAGGCGCCGGGCTTCGATCCCAACCGCTTCCGCGAGCTCGACTTCGGGGAGACCCGCGCGCGATCGTTCAGCGACGCGGTCGAAGCCGGCTCGACGATGAAGGTCTTCCTCGCCGCCTCCGCCCTCGACAACGGCGACATCGACGTTCATACGCTCCTCGATACGGGCGAGGGATCG
>CAUJGH010000258.1 GCA_963169575.1 Myxococcota bacterium
GGCTTCGGGCTTTTTGCTGTAGCCGCGGATCTGGTTCGGGCAGCGGAAGATGAGCTCTCCGACCTCGCCGGGCGGCAGCGGCTTCATCTGATCGTCGAACGCGCAGACCTCGAGAACGGGCACGGAGCGCCCGGCGCTGCGCGGCTTGCGCAGATAGTCGTCGCCCGAGTTCTGCGGGCCGTAGGCGTTGGTTTCCGTCATGCCGTAGCCGAGACCGGGACGCGCGCGAGTGAAGCTCTTGTCGATGCGCGCGACGAGCTCGGGGGGCGCGGGCGCGCCGCCACCGCCGACCGAAGCGAGACTCGACGTGTCGCGCAGCGGAAAATCCTTCGATTCGAGCAGGTCGAAGGCCATCGTCGGGACGCCGACGAATTGCGTCACGCGTTCGCGCTCGATCAGCTCGAGCGCCCGCTCGGGACTCCATTTGTACATCATGACGAGCTTGAAGCCGTTCAGGAACGACGAGAGCATGACGGGGACGAGACCCGTGACGTGGAAGAGCGGCACGACGAGGATGAAGCAGGCCGGGTACGGGCTCGGCTCCTTCTGCGGCTGGGTCATCGCGCCGGCGATCGCGCGGCAGGCGAAGGCGCGCAGAGCGGACAGCAATGCGTGATGCGTCGAGACGGCGCCCTTCGGAAATCCCGTCGTCCCCGACGTGTAGAGGATCGTCGCATCCTGATGCGAGTGGACGTCGACCTCGGGCATCGCGGCGCCGGGGCGGACCACGTCGTCGAGGCGCTCGATGCCGTGCGGGAGCGGGCCGTCATGGCGGACGACGCAGGCCCGGATCCCGCCCGAGGCGACGCGCGGCTTCGCGACCTCGAAGCGCTCGGTGTCGGCGATGAGGAGCTTCGCTCCGCTGTCGTCGAGGCCGTAGGCCAGCTCGTCGGCCTTCCACCAGGCGTTCATGCAGACTGCGATTCCGCCGACGGAGAGAATCGCCGCGAACGAAGCGATCCATTCGGGATAGTTCCGCATCGCGATCGCGACGCGGTCTCCGGGACGGATCGCATAATGGCGGACCAGGGCGTCGGCGATCTGATCGACGCGGGCCATCAGCTCCGCGAAGGAGAGCTGCTCGTCCTCGTAGACGAGGAAGGGCTTGTCGCCATGGAGTCGCGCGAGGGCGAACGCCTCGCGCATCGACTTCGGAAGCTCGACGAACTGTTTGATCGGATGGCCCTCGACGAGCCGAACCGTGATCTCGAAGGGTGCGCCCGGCCCGGTCAAAGCCGCCATCGCCTGTTCCCAGCTCATCGCCTGCGCCACTCGGATCGCCTCCCTCTTCCATCGCGCCGACCGCGCGACTTCCCGCTGCCAGCATACGCAAATCCATCGCAGCACGGATCGCTTCGGCGCGCGCGGATCCCAGTCCCGAAGCGACTCGCGGTCCGCCCGGGACGCTGCAGCACGACTGGCCGGCGCCGCGAGACTGAAGGATGCTGGCCGGGATCTGCGAGGTCATGCGGACCCGAACGACCCTGCGACGAAGCGAGGCGACTCTCATGAGCGAAGCGAGCGCGAACGAGGCGGCCCTTCCCTTCTACCTTCGCGGCGTTCACGCGCCGGTGCCCGACGAGATCGAGGCCTTCGATCTGCCGATCGAAGGTGCGATCCCGCCCGAGATCGCGGGCCTCTACCTGCGCAACGGCCCCAATCCACTGCAGGGCGACCCTGGCCACTGGTTCGTCGGCGACGGCATGCTCCACGCGGTCGAGATTCGCGGCGGCGCCGTGCGTTCCTTCCGCAGCCGCCTCGTCCAGACCAACAAGCTCCGCGGCCTCGCCCATTATGTCGATCGCGACGGAAGAGTCGACTTCACCGCGAGCCCCGCCAATACCCACGTCGTCGCCCACGCCGGCCGCCTGCTCGCCCTCGCCGAGAACGGTCTCCCCTGGCAGGTCGATCGCCGTCTCGAGACCGTCGGCCTCCACGACTTCGGCGGCCGCCTCGCCGGTCCGATGACCGCCCATCCGAAGATCTGCCCCGAAACCGGCGAGCTCCATTTCTTCGGCTATCACTTCGCCGAGCCCTACCTCGTCTACCACCGCGTCGACGCCGCCGGCCAGCTCGTCCTCTCGCAGCCGATCGAGATCCCGCGGCCCGTCATGATGCACGACTTCGCGATCACGCGGGACTTCGTCCTCTTCTTCGACCTCCCGCTCGTCTTCTCGTTCGAGGCCGCGGCGCGTGGCGGCATGCCCTACGCCTTCGACGCGAAGGCGGGCGCGCGGATCGGCGTCCTGTGGCGCGATGCGCCCATGGCCCCCGTCCGCTGGTTCGAGATCGAGCCCTGTTATTTCTTTCATCCGATGAATGCGAGCAACGAGGGCGACGCGATCCGGGTCGACGTCGCGCGTTATCCCTCGCTCTGGAGCGAGAGCTCAGGCCATTTCGATTCGGCGTATCTGCATCGCTACGAGATCGATCTCGCGGAGGGAAGCGTCCGGGAGAAGGCGCTCGACGATCTCGCGATCGAGTTTCCGCGGGTGCGCGAAGATCGGACGGGCCTCGCCCATCGTTTCGGCTATGCGGCCTCGACCCGCGCCGATGGCGCCGTCGTCGGCAGCGGTCTCGTCCGCTACGACCTCGAGAGCGGCAAGCGCGAGGTCTTCGACGGGCGCGGTACGTGTCTGCCCTCGGAGGCGGTGTTCGTTCCCGCCGGAGCCGGAGCTTCGGAGGGTGACGGCTGGCTGCTCGCCTATCTCCACGATCGCGCTTGCGGCCCCAGCGAATTCGCGATCTTCGACGCGACGCGGCTCGCGGCGGGGCCAGTCGCGCGGGTGAAGTTGCCGCAGCGCATCCCGCTCGGATTCCACGGCAGCTTCGTCGCCGACGGGGAGATCGGCGACTGACGCTCGGGCATCCACGCCCGTCCCGGAGCAGGCTCCTAGGCCGACGCGAGCAGCCAGGTTCCGAGGACGACCGAACCGCCCGCTCCGACCCCGCGCAGCCACGACAGCCCGCGCCCCGCGCCGCGTTCCGACAATCGTCCCGCGACATGCCCCAGCAATCCGCTGACGCCGATCATGGCGACCGCGACGCCGACACCGAAGAGGACGAGGTAGGCGAAAGCCAATGCGGGCGAGTGCCGCGCGACGGGCAGCACGGCGAGGATCGGAGCCGAGCCGGCGAGGCCGTGCAGCGCGCCGACGAAGAGCGCACCGTGCTCGTGGCGATGCTCCGCGCGGGCATGGCCGGCGGCAGGCGCGAGGTTCGCAGCGGAGACCGGAGCGGAGACCGTCGAGCCGGCTCGCGCCTTCGCGTGATCGTGCCAATGTGCGTGCGGTGGC